>CAIPQX010000056.1 GCA_903867285.1 uncultured Actinomycetes bacterium
GAAGCTAAGTGCGGTTGAGATTTCATGCGTTTCACCGATTCTTATTCGTTGAGGCCTTTGCCCTTAAGGATTTGTGGTGCCGCTTTTTCGACTCGTGACTGTCGAGTCGCTGCTTGTTTCGCGCCATCAAAGTGCAATACGTATCCGCGCTGCCGTCCCGGTGTTAGCTTTCTGAAGGCAACTGTGAGTCCAGGGATCTTTTTCATCGCAGCAGCGATATCTGCTGGGATCACGAGTTCCGCCGCCTTCTTCATAGGAACTTCTACTCCAGATTCCTCAACAGCAATTGCTTCAGCCATGTAGGCCTTGATGACTTTCTTGGATTTGGTGATCTCTTCCAAGCTCGTAAATCTCACCTGGCGACCGGACTGCACATTTTCGGTCTGCTGAATGAGGATGCCTTGCGGGTCTTTCATGATTACGCCTTTATAGAAAAAAACGGCGATATATTCTTTGAATGCGTGCAGCAGGAAGATGTTCTTTCCATCGAGCGTGTAGCAAGGATGCATCCACTTTAAATCTTCGGTAAGTCCGGTACTTAAGGCGATCTCGCGCAGCGCAGCGTATTCGTCATGCCAGGCGGTGGTTTTCCTCATAAAGACATCGACGCGATGGTTCATGGGTCAGAGTTTACTCAAATTTGCCGAAGATGACTCGCTGATCTGCGGCTCCCAAAAGGTGCTCGTTTCGAGTGCTCACTATCGCAAGACCGCCAGCTGCAAGGAAGGCATAAAGAGTATCGATTACCTCCAAGGTCCGCTTCTCATCCAATTGCGAAGTCGGTTCATCAAGCAAGAGAATCGGTTTCGCTTCCGCAATCATTTTTAACAATTCAATACGGGCTCGTTCGCCGCCGGAGAAATTCCCGAGTGGACTGTTCATACGTACGGTGGTTAAGCGTCCGAGATCTACTTTCAGAGGGCTCAAATATTCACCTAAAGTTATTCGCTCGAGCACACTGGCACGCTGTGGGAGATAACTGATAGATCTGCCACGCAATTGGGCCCGGGAAGCACGATCAAGTTTTCCCACCTCTTCGCCTTGGATGGTCACTTCGCCGCTCGTTGCATCCTGAATTCCTGCCAAGATTCGCAACAGCGAAGATTTGCCTGAGTTGGCCCCGCCAGTGGAATCGAGAACAATCAGCTCGCCCGCCGAGCCAGTAAAACTAATATTTGAGAATATCTCTTTCGCTCCATAGGCCAGCTGCAAATTCTCGACTTCGAGTATGAGGCCAGAAGCACTCGCCGATAATTTAACGGGGGCGCTCGGGGGAATTTCGTGCACCCGCTTCCAACCAAATTCATCAACGACGCTCTCTTCCGGCTGACCCGGGGACCACTGTTCGCTAATACGACCCTCCCGAATTCTCACCGTGCGACTGGCATATGCATCAGCGCGAACATCGTGAGTCACAAGAATCACGACCGTCTTGCTACACAGAGACTGCAACAATCCATATACGGTGGCGGCAGCCTCGTCATCTAACTCTTCACTCGGTTCATCTGCGACTAGTACTTTGGGGTCTGTCGCCACAGCCGCGAGTAGTGAAAGGTACTGTCGCTCTCCCGCGGAGAGATTCTCGGGGCTTTGCGTTGATAAGTGGGAAATTTGATGATCCGCTAAAGTCCGCGCAGCACTTTCGCTACTTGCTGCATTGCTCCTTCCGCTCAATGAATAGGCCAAAGTGAGATTTTCCAGCACGTTTAACTCCTTGATCAAATTCCCGCGCTGATCGATACTTGCAACAAAATCGCGACGTAAACGGATGGGATCAATCTCTGAAATGCTAAATCCATCGATAAATATTTCACCGGCCGTTGGCATCTGATACCCCGTCAGCAATTTCACAAGGGTTGATTTGCCAGAGCCGTTAGGTCCTCGAATGACGAGACATTCTCCAAGTTCGACACTTAAATCTAAACCACGAAGTGCGACCACCCGCTCACCGCTGTTTTCATATATGTAGAAAAGATCCTTCATCAAAATCTTCATCGCCCCACCAACTTCTCTTCTTTCAGGAAGGAGTGGGAGAGAAGTGCGCCAAAGAATGCAATTATTAGGTAAATCAGGAGCACGAGCGTCGCCTCTTCAACGAAAGGTATCGACGGTGAAACGAAAATCCTCCCAATTAAAACTCCAAGTCCTATCCCCACAACCATGCCCACAAGCAGCGCTGTGCGCCAGATAAAGCGAACAGCATGCTTTAACGTTATAGCCTGATGTCCAAGGACTTCTAATTGAAATAGGACAATGCGGCCTTCTCTGTAAAGCAGCGGCAATGCAGCCAGTGCAACAAGCATTGCCATGAGAAGCGCCAATATCAGAGCAATACGGTACGAATCTAACAGTCCGACATTATTTGGATCTAGGCTCAGCGCATACTGCAGTGCAGTCCTGCTTTTCACCACCAGACCTTCATATGGCGGCGCTGCCAATATTTGGGACAACTTCTCTGGCGTTGGGGTCTTGATCCACACCTCTATGGGATCGATGGTTCCCAAATCACTTTGTGACAGCTTGCTCTGCATGGCCGCTAGCTCCATGATTACGAAGCGATCTCCCGCACTTGGAAAATAGGGAATCACTTCCCCAACTTTTACCTGGATATAAGTATTCCCATTTCCGAGCAAGGTTAAGACTCCATTCACGGCCAATTTCGCCGTCACCTCATCGGTTACCACGCTTGGTATACCTAGCTCTGACTTTGGTTGGAGGTAAAGGCTCTGCCCATCGAAAGCGAATGGAAAATTCTGATTCCGCCACACTGATGGTGAAAGCGGCTGAGAAGTTCCGTCAAAGAGAATCTTTTCGAGACTTCCGATTCCGGCGACCTTCGGTACCGAGTAATTGCCCTCATTGATCGCATGCAAACGCCTTGATAGATAATTTGATGACTCCCGAAATTCGAAGGCAACCAACTCGCTCTCCGGCGGGACTGCTCCCTGGAGTGAAAGGGAGCGCTGATTTGATTGACCAGAGAAAGATGCACTTTGGTAGGTACCGCGAGAGGTCAAGAACCAACCAAGTAGGTCAATAATTGGGGGAATTCCAGATAGAGTGACCGAGATTTCGCGGGTAGATCCCACAGGTATACCTCGCTGTGGATTTGGCTTATTGAATTCTTGAGCACGAGCAAACTTTTCTAATTTCGGATCCGCCAGAGCTAGCGCCTGGGCAGGCATCCCAATAAGTGAGAGTGATTCAGCGACCGAATTCTGACCACGAATTGAAGTTCCTGTTCGCAAAATAGGAAAGGCCTGGGATCCAGGTTGCAACCCGGCATAATCGCTGGACCCCGCCAAATCCAATGGCCGAATTAAGTTGGAGCCGGTGAGGAGTGAAAGATCCAGGGGAACTTCATTTTGTGCCTGCGTCGCTACTTGACGCGACAAACCTGAGCCATATCCCAGCGCCAACATCGCCATAATGCTTGCGAGGGCAATCATCGAAGCAACACCTTGCCACAAGCCAAAGAATTCCTTGAAGATAATGAATATTGCTTTCTGCCTGCCGCGCCTGAACGAAACCAGGTATCGGAGAATAAGGAAGCAAATGAGTACTGGGCCTGCAGCATAGAGAAAGGGAATAATGAAGTATCGCGAATTGGTCACATTATTTTGTTGTAAATACAGCACAAGGCTTACGAGTGCCGAAATGAGTGAAATGAACTGGACGCCGCGCCAGGCCTGGTCCCGCCACAAGGTCAAACCAACGACTAATGCCTGCGCCACTACAAAGAGGAGAAGATATTTAGGCCAACCAAAATAGATATCTGCCAACCCGGTTTGATAATTAATTCCTGCTAGCATTTTTGGAATCAGCGGCGACAGAACGCCGGCGAACAGAACGCCGGCGAACAGAGGGAACGCGCTCTCGTAAAATAGCTCCCAAGCAAGGGTTTGCTTTGGAGTTCCGATTCGGCTGAGCGATGCTCTAAATTGCGAGTGGTCTTTCCGTTGCCTAAAGGTGATCAGCGCCAAAAATGCCAATAACAAGGTGACGACAGCAAATTTTAAGAGGCTAAGTTTTTCCGTGAAAGTTACCGCTTGTTCGCTAGCGTTGCTGAGTGCATCTTGGGGCCAAGTAACAACCAGATGCGGATAGTCAATGGAAAGACGATCCTCGAAGGCCACCATACGAGCGATGAAAGGATCAGCCCCTAATTGCGTGATCCTGCCAACATCAATCTTCTCAACCCAAGCGCTTGTTCCATCTGAGTCGGCAAATTTAGGAAGTGAGGATGCGCTGGAAATCCCACTGGACAACAGCAGCGCCGTCCCCCTAGGAGGGCCCATGGTTCCGGCGTAGAGGAGGCTATTTTCAATCTCCCCTTGTCCCACAATCTTTAGGCCATATTTCTCGGGACGCGGTGCAAGCTTGGGATCTCCCCCAATTTGAATAACCTCACAAAGTGCTGCGGTACAAAATCCAGGCAGCCGGCCAGTCGTCAGTCGAATCGCATTGTCTATGTTTTCAATCGCACCGAAATAAAAAGAGGTGCCATGCGGATCGGATAGCGCTCTATAAATAATCTCCCGAGTAGGCGTATCTTTAGAAAAAATCTGCATGTTCTTTCGTAAGTACGCATCGATTGCTTGACTCTCTACCGCGGAAGAGATTGCTTGAGATGAATTGATGGTGAGGTTCTCTTGCCCTGCCGGCAGTTTGGAAAGTGAGTAGCTCACCAAAGAATTTCTAGTTGAGTGAGAAATGCCCTGCATCGAGAGTAGAGAAATTATGGCGAGAGCTACTACGGCACCCGTTGTAAGGGCTCGGATGAGATTTTTGCGCAACCTTGCTCTCACCAAAAGCCAAGGAAGTGTTTGCATCTATTTAATACCGATTATGCATCGCGCAAGACCCGGAACGCGAAATAGATCCTCTTCTTTAAAAGCAGTTAACTCATCAATAACCCGCTCGCGAATTCGCAGTTTCGCAGTTCCGTCTACTTTCTTCAACGCGGTGACGGCTAGCGAGGCGTGTTCACTCATCATCTCCCAATATTCGTCAGCCGAATCCGTGATCTTAACTACAGGAACATCCCATTCAGAGACTTCAGATAATCCTGCATCCTTATACAAGTTGCTCACAAACTCTGGGGCGGCGCAGCGGAACATATTTGGCTCACCAGGCTGGAGCGCCGGCAATTCAATTTCGGATGCAATTGCGCGCATCACTATCGATGTCCAAGGATTTTCCTCGGGTTTGACCCATACGGAAGCACAGAGTCGACCACCGGGTTTTAAGACGCGCACAAATTCCTCGGTAGCTTTCGCCATGTCGGGAAAGAACATGTATCCAAAACGTACAGAGACGCTATCAAAGGTGGAATCACCAAAGGGAAGATCATCAGCGCTGCAAACAACGGTTTCGATATTCGTCAAACCCTGCGCTTCTGCACGCCGCTGCGCGATATCCAACATCTCGCCCACAAAATCGGTCAACACAACTCTCCCGCTTGATGCGAGTTTGGCAATGCTCAGGCCGGGCTCACCAGTACCAGTGGCAATATCGAGATGATGTTGGTCAGCCTTGATATCAAGACTTTTGATTATTGCTGCACCAACGGGAGCTAATTGCTCCATGATGCTCGCGTCCCACTTATTCCATCCTGCAGATAGCCCAACCCACGACTCTCGCTGTGCTTCCCGAATTTCATCGGCACTTGGCATATCGCCTCCGACTCTTTACTTACAAACCGAGTTCCAAGGCTAGCCTAGGAATATCGAAATGCGGAGAGTTAGATTCCAGTGCAGGCTTTAATTAGACAGTTCGTATTACTTAATGAGTTTAGAGATATTGAAAATCGGCAAGTAAAGAGCGATCACCATGCCGCCGATAACGACTCCCAAGAATGCCACCATGAGTGGTTCGATCATCGCGGTCAATTGCTCTGTTGCGGATTCCACTTCCTGATCGTAAAAATCGGCAATCTTATTGAGCATCACTTCTAGCGATCCGGCATCTTCGCCCACCGCTATCATCTGGACAACCATCGGAGGGAAGACGGGATAATTTGCGAGTGGAGCGGAGATGGAATTTCCTTCACGAACCGATGCCGCTACCTTCTTGAGCGAGTCTTGGATAACCCAGTTCCCCGATGTCTCACCAACAATTTGTAAGGCCGCAAGAATCGGAACACCAGCGTGAATCATGTCGGAGAAGTTTCTGCTAAAACGCGCTATCGCAATCTTTTTAATCAGCAAACCAAAGACCGGTAATTTGAGTTTGAGCGTATCGAGGCGTCTACGGACCTGATCGGTATTTTTATGCTCTGGCCACCAGAATGAAAAGGCGATGCCCAGGATTACTACCAAGGGAACAACCCAGACCATGGCCTTCGACATATAAACGAGCATCAGCGTTGGGAGCGGAAGTTTCCCACCCAGACTGCTAAACATCTTCTGGAAGACCGGAACGATAAAAATCAACATAGTGGCTACCGAGACTAAAGACATGATGAGCACGATGACTGGATAGGTCAACGCTGATTTAATCTTGCCCTTGAGCTTGACCTCTTTCTCAAAGTTCACTGCTACTGCGTCAAGTGCACCTTCGAGAAACCCTCCCGCTTCACCGGCCCTAATCATGCTGACCATCAAGAGAGGAAAAACCTGCGAGTGTTTGGAAAATGCATCAGATGTCGACATCCCAGTCTCTACATCATCGTGGACTTGGCTGATGACTTTGGCGAGAGCGCGATTCTCGGTCTGGTCAGCAAGAATATCTA
>CAIPQX010000057.1 GCA_903867285.1 uncultured Actinomycetes bacterium
ACCATCCACCAAGGAATGTAATGTTTGAGCGCCAATCCGATAATGGTCGCCGCTATATATAGGCGATCAATGGTCGGATCCATCGCGGCGCCTAGTTTTGATTCCTGGTGCAACCAGCGTGCGACTTTCCCGTCAAAGTAATCCGTGGCAGCCCCGACGGCAAGAACGATATAGCTCCACCCTTTGAGATTTTCGCCAAGAAGTAGCCAGAGAAAGAGCGGAATCCCGCACGCGCGGATCAGGGTCAATCCATTCGGAATAGTTAAAACTTCCCGGCGCGAAATCTGCATTTAGTACTTTCTTTCTTCCCGTTCCCGGACCTTGATCGATACCTCAACCGGGGTACCCTCAAAGCCAAATTCTTCACGGAGACGGCGTTCAATAAACCTGCGATAACTCGGTTCGACCCATTCGCTAGAGAACACTACAAACTTCGGTGGGGCAATAGTCGCCTGGGTGGCAAAGCGAATCTTCGGTTGCTTGCCGCCGCGAACGGGTGGTGGAGTAGCCGATACGAGCGCTCCGAGGAAGGCATTGAGTTTCGCAGTTGGAACACGCTTCTCCCAGCTTCTCAACGCTGTACGCAGCGCCGGAGCTAGTCGATCCCTGTGCCAGCCGGTCTTAGCCGAAAGGTTTACGCGCTGTGCCCACGGATAACGTTCGAGATTGCGCTCCAACTCTTTATCGAGCTGTTCGCGTCGTTCATCATCGACAACATCCCACTTGTTCATGACAAGCACCATGGCGCGACCCGCCTCTTCAGCCATCGTGACAATACGTAGATCTTGCTCAGTCAGTGGAAGCGATGCGTCAATAACTATTACGGCAACTTCTGCTCGATCAAGGGCCGCCGCTGTTCGCAAGCTGGCGTAGTAGTCAGTACCGCTATCGTGAATTGCGCGCTTGCGAATTCCAGCGGTATCAATAAAGCGCCACGTATCTCCACCAAGTTCGATGAGCTCATCTACTGGATCGCGAGTAGTTCCTGCAACATCATCTACAAGTACTCGTGATTCTCCGGCAAGGGCATTTAAGAGACTAGATTTTCCAACGTTGGGACGTCCAACGATTGCGATTCGACGAAATCCATCATCGGGAAGTTCAGAGCCAACTTCGGGCAATTCTTGAACGAGATAATCCAAGAGATCACCGGAACCACGACCGTGTAACGCTGAGACGAAGCGCGGCTCCCCCAAACCTAAGTTCCAGAGTGCGTGCGCGTTCTGCTCTTCATTTAAACCGTCCACCTTGTTGGCAACCAAGATGGTCTTCTTCTTTGACTTGCGGAGAAGTGCGAGAAGCGAAGAGTCTTCATCGAGCGCTCCTACCTGCGCATCTACTACGAAGAGCACTACATCGGCTTCTGCGATCGCCATCTCTGCACCAGCCGTAATCTTCTCGGAGATGCCTTCGGGCTTGACCTCCCAGCCTCCCGTATCAATCAAAACGAAAGTTCTTCCGTTCCACTCCGCCTCATATTTAACGCGGTCGCGTGTAACCCCGGGGGTGTCTTCAACGATGGCCTCGCGGCGACCGATAATTCGATTTACTAGCGTCGACTTTCCAACATTGGGACGTCCAATAATTGCTACCTTGGGCAACCCCAGGAGTGAACGTTCCTTAGCCCACTGCCAAATCACATCTACGACCTCTGGGAGGTCGAGCAGAGTGGAGTCAATCTCTAGAGCGTCATCCGCCATTCGCAACGGTGAAATCTTCCGAGTCGAGTCGATCAGATCCCGATCTTGAAGTGATTGAGATACCTCATCGGTAGATGTGGGATCCGCTAACTCGCGTTCGCGGCGCAAGGCGCGCTGCTGCAGATCAGCGTAGAGGAAGATTTTTAGGGGGGCG
>CAIPQX010000058.1 GCA_903867285.1 uncultured Actinomycetes bacterium
GCCAACTCAAAGAAAGCTGTATACGCAGAAAGGACCGACACTTCGCTGCCTTGTGCGAGAGAGATCGCTTGATCAAAATTATCGGCGACGTGGGAATCAATTCCTTCTACATGCAATCGATAAGCCATATCTAGCGCACGTTCGCCACACACGATTATGCGGTGTCCTTTAAGTGCGGCGAAGGAGACATCCCAGAGCCACGAGGTATCGATGCCATCTACCTGCCGCGCATTGAGAACCAAAATAACATCATCATAGAGATTAGATTGCAACGCCTCGGTCCACGAGGCTGGGTTCTTAGTCAATCGGAAGTGCGCCGCCTTGCCGGAGATCTCTTTAATGATGCTCCGCTCTAATTGCGTTTCCGTGAACTCAATGGGTGGCGCACCGACGACTTCACCAACAATATTTGCCAAAACAGCATTGCGGTATGCAGCCGATCCCTTCGGCAATTTGACTTCACTAATCTTGTTGGTGAGGCCGCAGGTGCACGAATAATTTCCGCGAGTCCAGCTCAAATATGTTCCACAGCGCGGACAGACCGCACCATCAGCATGCCGGCGTCCGCCGAAGGAAACCCGAACCGCATTGGTTGCATTGACAATTGCATAATTAATAAAGGGGTCATCGATATCTGCAACAAAGACGGTATTCGTTGCCTCGGAACATTCGACGTGCCAACGATCTGCAACACGCTTTACCTCATGCATTCGATGTAACTGATCACGGGTTAAATTTAGAAGCAAGACCACGGTTGGATCGGTCTGCGCAATAATTCCGGGTAGGTGAAGTTCATCAATTTCGAGAACGGCATATGGAGCAGAAGACATAAGAGCATTCGCTGCCCCCCAAGCGAGGTTAGAACCCGATCCACTTGTAGCAACCGGTCCTAATTGCGAAATGATGGCGGCGACAGCTTTGGTGGTTGAGGTCTTCCCGTTAGTTCCGGAGACCAGAATTACCTCTTTGTTCTGTGCTAAAAGTGAGATTGCTTCGGGCTCAATCGCGAGCAATATTCGTCCCGGCAGGGTTTCGCCCTTATTGCCCAGCAGGCGAGATGCAGCCCCAGCGCTCTTTGCGACGAGAATAGCGAAGCGGAGTCTTGGGCTAAGCACGCGCTAAGAGTACGCCTATTTGCGTAGCGAATCCCCTGCTGACTGGGGCAAGGAGATGACATCCCAGAGCGAGATTACCAATGCGGCAATAGCAAATGAGAAGGCGAAGGTGTATTCATGGCGCACTCCTACGAACACTCGCCCCAGATTGATCGCAATTACCGCCGTGGCAACCGCGATAACCGAGGAGAGCTGCTGCACCATATTTGAAAGGGTGTTTGCGTGCGACATGATCTCTTGATCGGTATCAGCGAAGGTGATCGTGTTATAGAAGGTCATTCCAAGCGATCGAACTCCGCCGGTAATTAGTAGCAAGATCGCCAACCAGGTGAATGGAAGTGAAGAGCGCGTTAAGCCCAAAGCTAGCGTAAGGGGAATGCTAATGAGCGTAGCGAGAAGAATCAGGGGCTTAAAGCGAAATTTTTTCATAAGGGGAGTCGTAAACATTTTGAAGCTTAAATTACCGAGCATGTAAAAGAAGAGAACTCCACCGGCTCGTTCGGCGCTCCACCCAAACTTATCTTGAAAGAGCAGGGGCAAGACAAAGGGGGCGGTATTTTGCGAAACCCTGAAGAGTAATCCACTCGTACTATTCAGGCGAAAGGTACGAATCTTTAGCACCGTGAGATCAATAAGAGGTTCGGCTGTTTTTTTCAGATGACGAATTGTGGGAAGACCAATTCCAACTCCTAATATGAATAAGAGAAGGGTAGAGACCGCGTTGATATGAGGAGATCCCAAATTGGCGGCTGCGAATACCAACACACCTAAACTCAAGGCGCATCCATAAAAACCGGTCCAATCAAGCCGCTCCACTTTTCCTCCTGGGATTCGCGGAACAATTTCCATTCCAATCAAGAGCGCGACAAATCCAATCGGCAGATTAACAAGAAAGATCCAATGCCAAGAAGCGTGTGCAATAAGGAATCCACCGAGAACGGGAGCAACAACCGGAGCTGCCAAGGCAGGCCAGACGGAATAGGAGATCACCCGAATGACTTCAGTCTTATCAACCGAGCGCATCAAGATTAGGCGCCCGACCGGAACCATGGTGGCAGCCCCAATGCCCTGCAGAATGCGCATGCAGGTGAGCTCTACGAGATTCGTGCTGAGAGCGCATAAGAGTGAACCCACCATAAAGATTGCAATGCTGGTGAAGAGAACTACTCGAACGCCATACTTATCGGCTAACCACGCTGATATGGGAATCAGAACAACAATCGTCACCATGTAGGTAGTTACGCAGATTCCTACTTGAGCAGAGAGAATATGAAAAGAACGGGCGATTGTTGGAGCAGCTGTCGGCAGAATCGATCCATCGAGAAATTCCATGAACATTAGCCCGGCTATAAGAAATGCAACCGGGCCAATCTCTAGGCGATTTGGAGAACTATTCTTCAAGAATTGCGCGACGCTCCTCTTTTGTCACTTTATTAAAGTATGTAGAGCCTTGCCTCCAGAAGACAGTCATTGGAATTACACCAATCGCGACGGTTCCGACGCCAACCCAGAGCGCGAGATGGCTCAGTGTTGGGATCACCTTAAAGAGCACCGCGATGAGGAAGATCCCTGAAAGAGCGGGCCAGAGACCAACGAGCACAAAAGTCTTGAAGTCTCTTAGTAAATAATGGCGATAAAGGACAATTACTGAAATCGCCGCAAGCGCATAGTAGAAGCAAATTTGAATACCAATTGCCGAGACTCCAGCTTGCGCTATGTCATTTACCTTTGTAATGAATTGTGAGCCAACAAAGAAGAGCAAAACAAATACCGTAGTAAAGAGGGTGGCATTCCAAGGAGTGCGGAATTTCTTATGCACATGGCCAAAAGCGCCTGGCATGGTGAAATCTCTACCCATAGAGAAAAGGGTTCTCGTTACTTGAATCATCTGCGTCTCAATAGTCGCTACCGTCGAAAGAAGTACAGAGACGATGATGAATTTACCGAACCAGCCTGGTATCAATACTGCGGCAAAATCACTCAATATGCTGCTGCTATTGTGCAAAGTTGCATCACTTAAGACCATATTGATAGCGATGAGAGTTAGTAGGAAGGTGAAGAACACAAAGAAGATTCCGACGATTCCGCCTTTACCAGCGTTGTCCTTTCCATCCTTGGTCTCTTCATTTAGGTTAGCCGTGACATCCCAACCCCAATAGAAGAAGGCGCCGGAAACTGCGCCAATCAAAATTGCGCTTAAACCGTGAGCTACGGCGTATTTTGAATCAAAAGGATTCAAGGCAGCGGCAGCGACATCAGGAGTGGTGTAAGCCTTAATCTGGTTAAAGGAGAACCATCCCCAGTCAAAGTGATGGGTATGTGGGTGGTGGAGTAGGGCAATTACA
>CAIPQX010000059.1 GCA_903867285.1 uncultured Actinomycetes bacterium
CGCCGAGAAAGATGATCCGTCACTACGCGGCAAAGCGGTCGTGGTAGGAGCTGGTGCTCGTGGAGTCGTCTTGTCCGCCAACTACGAAGCACGCACATTTGGAATTCGCGCTGCCATGCCAGTCGGTCGCGCACAACGGATGGCGCCGCATGCGATCTTCGTGGCTCCCAACCACCATCGTTACAGCGAAGTTTCACGCGGGGTGATGGAGATCTTCGAAAGTTACACACCGCTCGTCGAACCGATCTCACTCGATGAAGCCTTTCTCGATGTAACGGGATCGCGCAAATTAATGGGCGATGGCCCTGAGATTGGACGGCGAATCCGCGCCGATGTATTGGCGCAGGCAGGTATCACTTGTTCGGTGGGAATTGCGACAACAAAGTTCATTGCAAAACTAGCATCACAAGCTTGCAAGCCGAATGGCATGCTCGAAGTTGATCCGGCAAAAGTCTTAGATTTCTTACACCCATTACCTGTTAGCGCGGTCTGGGGAGTTGGACCCAAGACAAATGAAGAGTTGTTGCGATTGGGTCTGCGCACCGTAGGCGATATTGCCAATACGCCGCGGCAGACCTTGGTGCGAGCGCTTGGTGAAGCAAATGGCGTTCATCTCTACGAACTTGCGTGGGGTCGTGACTATCGCCCAGTGACACCCGATGAGCCCGATAAAAGTATTAGCGCCGCCGAAACCTTTGCGCGAGATTTAGAAGATCAAGAAGAGATCTTGCGCGAACTCTTGCGCCTTACCGAAAAGGCGAGTTCTAGATTGCGTGCTCGCCAGATGTCGGCGCAGACAATTTCTATAAAGGTACGCTTCGCCGATTTCAAAACAATCTCGCGCTCTAAAACGGTCGCGCTCCCCATTAATGGGATGCAAGAGTGTTATGACGTTGCAAAAAAGTTATATATAGCTCTCAAACTCGATCGCGCACGTATCCGCTTAATCGGAATTGGCTTAGAAAACCTGGTGGATTCGGATGGCGCTTCGGTACAACTCGAGCTGGGGGAGCGCGAAAGTGGCTGGCGCGAGGCGACCCGCGCGATGGATCAGGCGAAGGCGCGCTTTGGCGATTCCTCCGTCCGCCCAGCACGATTATTTGAGCGAAGCGGTGAGGATTCTGAGAGGTAACAAACACCGCTCTGGATAGCGAATTATGGCGAGACTGCCCTATTCTTTGGCCATGGCTCTCTCTGATCACGAACGCAAACTTCTTGCGGAGATGGAAGCTGCCTTCGAACAAGAAGATCCCCGCCTCGTCTCCACTCTTACGGGTAGCGCACGCACCAAGCAGGGAAGTCGAGTTTTTTACGGAGTCTTTGGAGTGTTGGCCGGAATGGGAATTCTCTTCGGCGGACTGATCGCCAAGTTGATTGTCGTTGGGTTAGTGGGCTTTGTTATCGCTCTCACAGGCGCCTTCTTTATCTTCACCAATTTTTCCATTGGCAGAGGCGGTAAAGGAATGCCCAAGGCGAAAAAACCAAAGTGGGGCGATCGACTTGAAAATCGCTGGGATCGTCGCAACTACGATAATTAATTAGCGCAGAAAGAGCTTTGTAAGTCTCTTTGCGGTAAGTGTTACGCCAAAACAGATCATTACGGTGAAATAAAGTACATGCCACAAAATTCCCCAACTCACCATGCCTAAAGTGAAATCTCGTACGAGCGAGATCGCCTGCCAGAGCGGCAAGGCTTTGAGAATCCCTTGTAAGTACCCAGGGTAAACGGTGAGCGGATAGAACGATCCCGAGAATAAAAACATCGGCAACATGGCTATGTTGATCATGTCCATCTGCTGAAAAGTTGTGAAGCACGATGTAATTGCCATACCGACCGAGGCAAAGCCAAAGGCGATTAATACGGCAGATGGAATCGCCATGATGGCCCACCAATTTGTAATGAGCCCAGCAGGAACGACAACACACATAAATCCAACGGCGTAAGCGAATCCCCGCAAGAGTGCCCAACTAATTTCACCGAGTGCTACATCCACTGAGCCCAAAGAAGTTTGCAGCATGCTCTGATAGATGCGATCAAACTTTAATTTCCAAAATACATTCCACGTCGAATCGTAAATTGCACCATTCATTGCACTCGTTGCTAACAACCCTGGCGCGATGTACATCGCATAACTCACAACGTGACCGTTTTGCAACGGGATCTTTCCGATGAGATGTCCCAGACCGTAACCGAAGGAGAGCAGGTAGAGCACCGGTTCGAAGAAGCCAGAGAGCACGGCGAGCCAGGCAGAATTCCTAAATGCCATAAGGCTGCGCTCTAGAAGCACATGAGATCGACCGGAGTAAGAACCCTCGGCAAAGCGGCCGCGACGCGACTGTGCGATCGACACCGCGTTATCCAGTATCACTTGGCTAACCTTCGCGCGAATTGACGGTGTGAGAAAATGATTCCCGCGGTGAACATCAAGGCCAAGTACCCGATATGAAAGACGAACATCATTGCGGAGATGTGGTGGCCATAGGTTAAAAACCGGCCGAGTTCGGTCGTGTGCCAGAGCGGAGATAACCATCCGATCCAACGTAGATAGATAGGCATCGTGGATAATTGATAGAAGGTGCCCGAGAACAAGAAGAGAGGCATCATCACGAATCGACCTACAACCATAAAGAATGTGTCGTCATTCTTGGCCCAGGCTGCGATTCCCATAATGAAGGCTCCAAAGGAAGCTCCCGCAGCGAGTGAAGTTGGAATCGACAACCATCCTCGCGCAGTGGTGAATCCTCCAAAGAGATAAACGATCGCACCATAGACGGTCACCGAGAAGAGAACTCGTGACATGGCGGCGATTAGGACACCATTGACGATCTGTTTGGCCGAAATCGGCGTCGCGTTCATCGCAAAGAAATTCTTATTCCATTTAAAACCTTCGAGCGTTGGAAATACAACCTCATCCATAGCATTTTGAATGGCCGCGGTTGCTAGCAACGCGGGAGCAAGAAAGGTGAGGTACTTGACCCCGTCAACTCCACCAGAGTGTGTATTAATGAGTTTTCCGACTCCCACTCCTACTGCCAATAAATAAAGAAATGGGTTAGCTATAGCCACGGATAGAAGCGCCGGTAGATACTTCATGTAGGTCATCACCCGCACTTCGACGACCGCGAAGGCACCCCGTCGCTTTATGCGTTCTGTATCGACAAGGAGAAGAGAACCAATCCGGGGAGCCACTTTCAAATCACCACTCTCAATCGATTAAGGTGCGACCGGTGAGTCGCAAGAAGACATCCTCCAGCGAACTTCGGCGCACAAGTGAGGTAAGTGGATGTAAACCTTTTTGGCCGAGTTCGTGAAGCAGCGCTTCACCGTCATCGGCATACATCAAGATGCGATCTGGCAGAACTTCGATGCGGTCGCACATCTCTTTAAGTTGTGGGGCGATAACAGCATTGCGATCCGAGCCGAAGCGAACTTCCAAGACTTCCTTCGTTGAATAATTCTTGATTAAGCCGGCAGGGGAGTCCTCGGCCATGATTGAACCTTTGTCCATAACCATCAAGCGATCGCAGAGTTGCTCGGCTTCATCCATGTAATGCGTGGTAATGAGCAGAGTGACGCCCTGCTCTTTAAGTCGAAACAAGCGATCCCACAAGATATGACGCGCCTGTGGATCCAATCCGGTCGTGGGTTCATCGAGCATCAAGATCTCTGGCTCGCTGACAAGCGCTCTGGCAATGGTGAGGCGACGTTTCATTCCGCCGCTGAGCGCCTCTACTTTGACGTCGCGTTTTTCGACGAGTTGGGCAAAATCTAAGAGCTCTTCAATCTTGGGCTTGATGAACCTCTTGGAAAGCCCAAAGTAGCGGCCGTAGATGTACAAGTTCTCTTCGACGGTAAGCGCGTTATCCAGGTTATCCGTCTGCGGAACCACGCCGAGATGGGCCTTAATCTCTGGGCCAAACTTCTCTGGATCTTTGCCCAGAATGGAGATATCGCCGCTGGTGCGGGTCAAAGTGGCAGCGATAATCCGCATGGTGGTGGACTTTCCGGCGCCGTTGGGCCCCAAAAATCCAAAGGATTCACCCTTACGGACCTGAAAATCAATGCCGTTTACCGCCGTGAAGTCGCCGTAGCGCTTCACGAGGGCCTTCGCCTCTATAAGTATCTCTTGATTAGCCATAAGGGAGAGAGCCTAGTAGCCCGCCCGTGCTCATGCTCTGGATTTTGCGCTCACTTCCTGAATTCTCGCCCTGGGAGAGGAGTGGAGTGCCGGGGGCAAATAGTGGGCAAAGGTGGTTGAAAAAGGGGAAAAGTGGAGTAAAGTGGTGGAAGTTGGTAATTCGGGGGAATTGCTAACGGGAATCTGCTTTAAAAAGGGGAGAAAATGTTTCTAGGGACCCACGAGCCAAAGCTCGATGAGAAGGGTCGCCTGATCTTGCCCGCCCGCTTCCGCGATGAATTGTCCAAAGGCCTGGTTATTACCAAAGGTCAAGAGCGCTGTTTATACGTCTTTCCACTTGGCGAATTCACTGCGATTACGGAGCGCATGCGCCAGGCGCCTGTCACCGAAAAAGGCGCTCGCGATTACATGCGCGTCATGTTCGCCGGAGCTCACGATGAAGTTCCGGATAAGCAAGGTCGCGTCACGATTCCGAGCGGCTTGCGCAGTTATGCCGGTTTAGCAAAAGAGTGTGTTGTCATCGGAGCGAACACCCGATTAGAGATTTGGGACTCCGCTGCATGGGACACCTACCTCGCCGATCGCGAGAAGGGCTTTGCAGATGTTTCTACGGAGGTGCTGCCCGGACTCTTCTAATTTTCGCGTGAGCCGATCTCTCTGATTAGGCCATCGCCGACTTCATATTAACGACGCCACTTCCCCGGCGTCGTTCCCCCAAGATCCGTCGGTCGGCGGTGACCTAGCCAGAGAAGTCCAGTACTACTTCATATGCAAGGTTCGTTTACAAAGAGAAGAAGGAAGGGGAAGCAGATGACCAAGCAGCATATTCCTGTCGCGCTAGAGCGATGCATTGAACTGCTGACCCCTGCCATCGAATTTTCTCTGCAGAACGATTCTTCGACCTATGTCATTGATGCGACTCTAGGACTCGGTGGGCATGCCCGAGCGCTACTCGCAAAGTTTCCTGCCTTGATTGTTATCGGGATCGACCGCGACGAGAGCGCAATTGCAATCGCGCGCGAAAATGTTGCCCCCTATGGTGATCGACTTTTGATTTCGCATACAACATACGATCAGATCGAATCCATACTTAACGATCACAGTATTAAGAAGGTTGCGGGCATCCTCTTCGACCTAGGTGTTTCTTCTATGCAGCTCGATGATGGGGAACGCGGATTCGCGTATTCCTACGATGCCCCTCTTGATATGCGCATGGATCAGAGTACGGGATCAACAGCATTTGAAATTCTACACACATACAACCACGGCGCTCTCGTACGCATTCTTCGTATGTACGGTGAGGAGAAATTTGCACCTCGTATCGCAGACTTCATTATCGAAGCACGCGCTGCAGGGCAGTTAAACACCACGAAAGATTTAGCGGATCTCGTCAAGAACGCTATCCCCGCCGCTGCTCGGCGTACTGGCGGGAATCCAGCGAAGCGAACCTTCCAAGCGTTACGTATTGAAGTAAATCAAGAGCTGGCGATTCTGGAGCGGGCAATTCCGGCTGCCCTAGAAGCCCTTGAGGTACATGGGCGCCTTGTAGTGATGGCATACCAATCCCTAGAGGACAAAATCGTTAAACACGCGCTCATGACTATTACCGAGTCGAAAACACCGCGCGGATTGCCAGTTGATCTACCTGACAGCGCCGCAAAATATGCCCTCGTCATGCGGGGGAGCGAGGCCGCCTCCGATGCCGAAATCGTCATCAATCCGCGCGCACAATCGATGCGTCTGCGCGCCATCGAGCGGTTGGCCGCCTAATGGCCATCCAACACATTGAGCAATTTGCTCCCGAACATTCGCAACGCTCACGCGTACGTGAGTTTGCCGATCAAACCCTTGCAGTTCTCAAGCTCGTTCCAGATTTAACGGTCGACAACAGTCAGGCAGTAAGTAATCGCGCTTTCATCGGATTTTTGATTGGGGTGTTTACCGCTGGGCTCCTTCTCCTGCTCAGCGTAAATACCGCTCTCACCTCCGGTGCATTCACGCTAGAAAATATGAAGCAGCACCTCGCCAAAGTCAATGATCAGCGAGATGCAATGCTCAACCAGGTAGCTACATTCGCTTCGCCCGATACCTTGGCAAAGACCGCCACAAAGTTAGGTATGCAACCTCAGGTCACCATTAACTTCCTCGACATCAACGGGGGGACTAACAAATGATCTCCGGTGACACTTTTAGAAAGCGGATTCGCTACTTAGTTGGGGGATTTCTCTTCATCTTTCTAATTTTTGGTGCGCGTTTAATCGATGTGCAAGCGGTGCAGGCCAGCGGTTATGCAAAGCGCGCCACAAACGAGATGGTGAATAGATCGGTGTGGCTGGCTCCGCGAGGAACCATTACCGACGTCAATGGAGTTGTATTAGCAAGGAGCGAAGCTGCCAAAAACATAATCGTCGATCAGACGATGATTGCAGATCCCGCAACGACCGCTCTAGTGACCGCCGCCGTCCTCGGCCTACCTGTTGCTAACTTACAGGCGCTCTTAACCGGGACAAAACGTTACCAAGTAATTGAAAATGGCGTTGCTCCGATCGTTTGGGATAACTTGCAAAGCGCTCTGACCGCCTACAATATTGAAGTTGAAAAGAAACCCGATGGATTGTCCAAGAGGCTCGTTGGATTCTTCAGCGAGAATGCGTATACAAGAAATTATCCAACGGGCTCTCTCGCCTCATCTTTGGTGGGATTAACTAACGCCGCAAATCAAGGCGCTGCTGGAATTGAGGCTAGTATGAATACCGCTCTCACTGGAACTAACGGTGAGTACGACTATGTGAACGGTGATGGTGCGATTATTCCTGGATCGCAACAGTTCATTACCGCTGCAAAGCCAGGGACCAATGTGCGATTGACTATCGAGCGCGATATTCAATGGGTTGCACAAGATGCGATCTCTGCCGCCGTGAAGAGCGCCAAAGCCTTATCTGGAACGGTCATTGTGATGGATCCCAAGACTGGCGCGATTTTGGCTCAGGCCAGCGCCCCCACCTTTAATCCCAATGACCGCTCCAAGATCACTCTGGCACAGTTGAGCAACCCCGCAGTTGCGGATGTTTATGAACCGGGATCGACCGGAAAGGTTATAACCGTTGCCGCCGCGCTGGAAGAGGGAACGACAACGCCAACTACGCTCTACACAATTCCAAATGTCTTCAAAGCAGGGGGTCGCATCTTCCATGATGACAAGAGTCACCCAACCGAGCACTTAACGACCGCTGGAGTGCTAGCTGTGTCCAGCAATATCGGCGCGATTCAAATCGGAGCAACGCTCTCTCACGATACCTTCTATTCATACCTGCAAAAGTTTGGAATCGGTCAAAGTACAGGTTCGAATCTCTCTGGTGAGTCTGCCGGCATCTTGCATCCGGTGGCAGCGTGGTCGAAATCTTCAGCACCAACGATCGCTTTTGGTCAAGGATATTCGGTGACCGCGATGCAGGCGACCGATGTCTTTGCGACCATCGCTAACAATGGGGTGCGAGTAACTCCAAATGTTGTTGCCGGAACGATTGACTCGCGTGGTGTCTACACGCCATCGAAGCCATCCACACAAATCCAAGTTGTCAGTGCAGATACAGCTCTTAAAATTCGCACCATGCTAGAGGGCGTTGTTTCAAGTGAAGGAACCGCGCCGGCTGCCGAAATACCGGGATACAAAGTCGCGGGCAAGACCGGAACCGCAATGCGTATCGATTCACGGTGTGGTTGTTACCGTGGATACACCGCTTCATTTATTGGAATGGCTCCCGCCGAGGCGCCTCGATATGTCGTAAGTGTTGTCATTCAAAACCCACAGGGGATGCACTTTGGTGGGGAGATCGCCGCGCCGGTCTTTAAAAAGGTAATGAGCTTCGTCCTGCAAACCAAGCAAGTTCAACCTACTCCTTCCACCCAAAAAGCATATCCACTTACCCAGGCGGCACTTCGAGTAGCAACAGTTGTGGTGAAGCCATGAGCAGGGAAATTGGCTCGCTTGAACCTGTTGCTCGCTTTGAAAAGAGTTTAGAAGAGTTGGCGAAGTACCTCGGAGTAGATAACGATCATGCAGACCTCACTTTCAGCGGCCTCACTTTAGATTCACGAGCCGTAAAAACGGGAGATATCTTCTTAGCCCTCCCCGGCGGAAAGGTGCATGGCGCTCACTTCGCGCACGATGCGATTGCGCAAGGAGCGGTGGCGATCATTACAGATCCATTTGGAGCACAACTAATAAAGGAGAGAATCCCTGTACTTATTCTGAATGATCCACGTTCTTGGGTTGGCGATATTGCTTCATGGTTTTACCACAATCCCTTCGATGCATTGGATGCGGTGGGAATTACCGGTACGAATGGTAAGACTACGACAGCGGCGTTGATTGATGAGATATGGCGTTTAGATGGAAGGGCCACCGGATTTATCGGAACGATTGGAATAACGATCGATGGAGAGGATTTTGCCGCCAGATTTACTACGCCGGAGGGCACTGAACTACAGGCGATTGTTGCAACTATGCGTGAACGCCACGTGCGGAATTTGGTCATGGAAGTTAGCAGTCACGCACTTGCACTGCGACGGGTGGCTGGTGCGCGTTTTTCAGTCGTCGGCTTCACAAATTTAACGCAGGACCACTTGGATTTCCATGGCGATATGGAGAGTTATTTCCAGGCGAAGGCGCGTCTGTTTACCTCGGAGTATGCGGATAGCGCCATTGTTAATGTCGACGATCCGCACGGACAACAACTCTTTGATAACGCACAAATTCCGACACAATCCCTCTCGCGTTCCAACAAGAAGGCCGATTGGTATTACCAGGGCTTCGAGACCGCGCTCTCGGGAAATGGCTATGAGGTCGCTATTCGTGGTCCTGGTGGCATTCTTATTGAAGGTCACCTTCCCCTCCTGGGACTACACAATTTGGATAATGCGCTCTTGGCTATCGCACTCGCCGTAGAAAGTGGCGTCGATCCTGTAGCTGTTTCCTATTACATGCGCACTCTTTCAGCGCCGGTCGGACGGTTGGAGCCAGTAAACATTGGTCAGAAATTCTTAGCGCTCATTGACTATGCCCATACTCCGGATGCGGTGAGTCGTGCTTTAGCAACTGCTCGCTCAATTACCTCGGGGCGAGTCATCGCAGTCCTTGGATGTGGTGGAGATAGAGATAAGAGTAAGCGCCCCCTCATGGGAGAGGCCCTGCGAGCGGGATCGGATTTAGCAATCTTTACCTCAGATAATCCACGTAGTGAAGAACCCCTGCAGATTCTCAGCGAGATGGTGGGAGATATGCAGAGCGATAGTGATTTGGTAGAACCCGACCGACGCGGCGCAATTGCACTCGCGGTGCTGGAAGCCTCTTCAGGTGACTGCGTGATAGTTCTTGGCAAGGGACATGAAAGTGGACAAGAGATTAAGGGCGTTAAGTATCCCTTTGATGATCGCATTGAATTGGCGCGAGCAATCGAGGAGTTAGCATGATCCCCTTAACCGTTGCAGAGATCGCGGAAATAATCGGAGCCCAAATCGTGGAACTCGATCCAACGATGGTGATCACGGAATATCCAGAGATAGATTCCCGTAAAGTAGAAGAGGGTTCCTTCTTTGTTGCTCTACCGGGTGAGCGCGTGGATGGAAATACTTATGCCAAGGAAGCGATTGAAAATGGCGCACGCTTTGCAATAACAACAATCAATGTGGGAATTCCATCCTTCGTTGTGGCAGATTCTGCAGTTGCCCTAACTGCGTTGGCTACCGCTGCCCGCGCAAGAATGCAGCACTGCACCTTTATCGGTATCACCGGCTCGCACGGAAAGACCACCACCAAGGATCTATTGGGACACATTCTTCCCATCAAGGGGGAGTGCACTGTTCCTGCTGGTTCATTCAACAATGAGATCGGCGTCCCTCTAACTATTTTGCGCTGCACCGATGCCACACGCTTCTGTGTAGTTGAAATGGGAGCAAGGCACATGGGGGATATCACGGCTCTCTGTGCAATTGCCAAACCCCAAATTGGAGTTGTCCTTGTAGTTGGTAGCGCCCACCTTGGTGAGTTTGGAAGTCGCGCGGCGATTGCCAAGGCCAAAGGTGAGTTGATCGATGCTTTACCAGAGCATGGCGTGGCTGTACTTGGGGAATACGACGAGCTAACACCGCACATGGGTGAGGGGAGTGCTCGCAAGAGAATTACCTTTGGTGAAAAGAGCACGAGCAAGGTGCGAGCTGCTGACTTGGAATTCCGAGAAGGCCTCGCCCACTTTGATCTTGTGAGTGAGTCTGGCAGGGCACCCGTTGCACTTCGCCTTCTAGGGGCGCATCAAGTTGCGAATGCACTAGCAGCAGCAGCGGTCGCCCTAGAAGTTGGAATCCCCATTGACTCGGTCGCTGCAGCGCTATCGACGGCGGAACCGCGGAGCAAATGGCGCATGGAATTGCATGATGTAGATGAACTCTTGCTC
This sequence comes from uncultured Actinomycetes bacterium, assembly GCA_903867285.1. Classification (GTDB taxonomy): domain Bacteria; phylum Actinomycetota; class Actinomycetes; order Nanopelagicales; family Nanopelagicaceae; genus PALSA-747. The sequence goes on from CAIPQX010000059.1 coordinate 10,592, forward strand.
ATAAACGATTCGTATAATGCAAATCCAGAGAGCATGCAGGCCGCGCTGCGGACTCTCGTGCTATTGACACAAGAGCGTGGGGGATCCTCCTGGGCCGTGCTCGGGAAAATGCATGAAATCGGCGAGTCAGAACGGGAAGAGCATCTGCGAATTGGCAGACTCGCCTCTAAGTTGGGGGTGGATCATTTGGTCGCAGTCGGAACAGAGCTTTATCTCGATGGGCTCCAACTCGACCCCAGCGCCGGAGATGAGATGTTGACCCATTACTTCCTGACGCAAGAAGAAGCGCTAGAGATGTTGATTCATGTTCAACGCGGGGATGTGCTCTTAGTAAAAGCTTCGCGAGCTGAACACCTCGATGAGCTCGCCGAAAAGTTACTAGCGAATTGGCAGGTTGAAGAAGAATGAAGGAGATTCTGCTTGCAGGCACTATTTCTACCCTGCTCAGTTTTGCGCTTACACCAACCTTTATTCGTTTTTTAGCGGCGCGCGGCTATGGCCAGCAGATTCGTGATGATGGCCCTACCAGCCACCACGTGAAACGCGGTACGCCCACGATGGGGGGAGTAGTTCTCGTTATCGCAGCGGTCTTAGGTTATTTTACATCCCACCTTATTAATGGAGTGCGGGTCAGCGCATCTGCGCTCCTGGTTATTGGATTGGTTCTAGGTTTGGGATTTGTTGGCCTGCTGGATGATTGGTTAAAGATTGTTAAACAGCGCTCGTTAGGGTTACGCGCCAAACAGAAACTCGCCGGCCAAGCGTTGGTCGCCGCCGGCTTTGCATTTGCCGGACTGCACTTCAAAGATAGTTTTAAGTTGACGCCAATTTCATTTCATCTCTCTACGGTGCGAGACACCTCTCTGGCGCTTGGTACGGGTTTTGTAATTATTTGGGTGGTCTTTCTCGTCCTGGGTACTAGTAACGGCGTGAATCTCACCGATGGACTCGATGGATTGGCAAGTGGGACATCGATCATGACGCTCCTCGCCTTTGTGGTTATCGGCGTCTGGGAGTTTCGCCAGAGCTGCGGATTGGGAAGCGTCGAAGTATTAACATCGAAGTGTTACATGGTGCGCGACCCACTCGATCTCGCCGTCTTGGCCGCGGCCTTTGCTGGCTCATGTGCAGGTTTTCTCTGGTGGAATACCTCGCCAGCTCGAATCTTTATGGGAGATGTCGGCTCGCTGGCACTCGGTGGCGCCATCGCTGGATTGGCAATCACCTTGCGCATCGAGATGTTGCTCGCTGCGCTCGGCGGGCTCTTCGTCATCATTACCATGTCGGTGATTATTCAAACTTTGTATTTCAAGTTATCGGGTGGAAAGCGCGTCTTTAGAATGGCGCCATTGCAACATCACTTTGAACTATTGGGGTGGGCTGAAGTAACGATCGTCATCAGGTTCTGGATTATCGCGGGTCTGAGCGTGGCGGCGGGACTCGGTCTCTTCTATGCGCAGTGGGTGACCTCCTAAATGTCATTCATGCATGAACTGTCGGCCAAAAAGATTGCCATCGTTGGCGCTGGGGTGACAGGTTCTGCTCTCTTGGATTTCTTTATCACACGGGGTATCAATGCAGATTTGTTTGATGAGAGAGCTCCAGGAGCGCTGCGTGAGGTGAACTCCACGTATGACCTCGCTGTTGTATCTCCAGGTTGGCGTACCGACCATCCCATCATCATGGCCCTTGAAGCAACCGGTTGTGAGATTCTGGGAGAGATCGATTTCGCCTGGAGGATTAAAGAGGGGATCGCACCTGATCAGAAGTGGATCGCGCTTACTGGCACGAATGGAAAAACCACCACCATTCAAATGGTGCAATCAATCTTTGATTACAGCACCATGAGCGGCATCGCCTGTGGAAATGTGGGGGAGCCCGTCATTGCGGTACTTGCTTCGGGTGAAAGTTATGATTTTCTCGCCTTAGAACTATCATCATTCCAATTGCAGTGGAGTAGGTTGCCACGTTACGAGGCGGTGGCACTTCTTAATATTGCGCCCGACCATATCGATTGGCACGGCTCATTCGATCAGTATGCGCTAGCGAAATTGAAACTTTTGGATGCGTGCGAAGTTGCAATAATCAATGGAGAAGATAGCGAAAGCGTTATTAGATCGGCATCGTGGTCTGGACGGAAAATTTTTTATAATCTCGATACTCCACAGGCTGGTGAATTGGGGCTAGTTGAGAATCTTCTCGTCGATCGGGCATTTACCTCGGATCCATCGCGCGCTCTTGATTTTGCCGAGCTCTCCGATATTCATCCCGCGGTACCCCACAACGTTGCAAATGCCATGGCGGCCGCTGGTCTTGCTCTTGCCATTGGCATCTCGCATGAAGAGATCAGGGTGGGGCTTAAGAATTTCACATTAGATCGCCATCGCCTCGAGGTGGTGCTCGAAAAAGATGGTATTTCATGGGTTAACGATTCAAAGGCAACAAATCCACATGCCGCCGCGGCAGCGCTGCTCTCACATATCTCGTCGATCTGGATCGCGGGTGGATTGGCGAAGGGCGCCGAGATGGGGCCACTTATAGAACGTTGCTCGTTGCGAATAAAGGCAGCTATTCTCTTTGGACAAGATGCATCCATAATCGCCACCGCTCTTTCAAAATTTGCACCACAGATTCCCTATTTCATCATGCCTTTCAGCGGTGACTCACAAGAGTTGATGCTCGATGTTGTTGCGAAGGCAGAAGAGTTGGCGACAAGTGGAGATACTGTTCTGCTGGCGCCTGCCTGCGCTTCGATGGATCAATTTCAGGATTATGCAGATCGCGGCGAGAAATTTATAGCGGCGGTGCGGGAGGTGGTGGGACGATGAGTATTAAGGAGACGACCCGCCGGCAAAAATATTCGAATTATTTGCAGCGTCCAGATGCGCCGTATTACATGATTTTAGGGGCGCTGACTTTTCTATCGGCCTTGGGAATTGTGATGGTTTTATCCGCATCTAGCGTTGTCTCCTTACAGCAGTCCGGCTCCACTTATTCGATCTTCTTTCGGCAGCTCATCTTTTTCGCCATTTCAATCCTCGCAATTCTCTTGGTTTCCAACTGGAAGACCAGAGTCTGGGATCGGATTACGCGGTACTCCTTTGTGCTCTCCTTTCTTGCGCTCTGCCTTCCTCTGGTACCTGGAATCAAATTAACGGTCAACGGCAATACCAACTGGATTCACTTTGCTAGTTTCACGATGCAGCCATCGGAGTTTGCAAAACTGGGACTTATTTTGTGGTGCGCTGGGCAACTGCGAAAGTTCGATGAGAATGTCCTCGATCGCTCACCTTTTCGCCATGTGGGCTTTGTTCTCTCGGGAACGCTTCCTCTGATTATTCTCATTCTCAAAGGTGGTGACCTAGGCACCACGGTTATCGTCCTGGGAGTAGTTTCCACGATGCTCTTTGTGAGCGGGCTTCCGCTGCGCCACTTCATACTCTTAGGAGCGGTAGCGGTCTCGGCCGTTGTGGGATTGGTTGCGCTAGCCCCTTATCGGCTACATCGCTTCGCCGCGGTATTAGATCCCTTTGCACCAGCGGTGTATAAATTGGCGGGTTGGCAACCGGCGCACTCGGTCATGGGGTTGGCAAGTGGTGGGCTCTTTGGTGTGGGGTTAGGAGCGAGCCGGCAGAAGTGGGGAAATCTCTCCGAAGCTCATACCGATTTCATCTTTGCAGTAATTGGTGAGGAGCTCGGCCTGCTCGGTACCCTGGTCGTATTGATCCTTTATGCCGCTCTTATCTATGGAATCTTTAGAACGGCGATGCAGACTAAGGACATCTTCTCTCGCTATGCCTGTGCTGGCGTTGGAGCATGGCTCATGATGCAGGTAATTATCAACGTGGGTTCTGTCATCGGAGTTCTCCCCGTAGTTGGCGTCACCCTTCCATTCATAAGTTATGGAGGATCTTCGCTCATCGCCAATTCTCTAGGGGTGGGCTATGTCCTTAATATTGCGCGCAAGGATCCACGAGTTCGTGCCGCCATTAAATCTCGAAAGCGTGCATCGGCGTGAAGAAGATATTTTTTGCAGGTGCAGGAACTGCGGGGCATGTTGAACCTGCACTCGCGGTTGCGCGCTGGTTTAAAGAGAACCACCCCGAAATTGAATCGCATTTTCTTGGAACTCAAGATGGAGTCGAAAATACCCTGGTGCCTGCCGCTGGCTTCGCCCTGCATCTGGTCGACAAAGTTCCCTTTCCACGACGGCTCAGCAAGGATCTGCTGATATGGCCGTGGAAGTTTAAGAAGGCGCTCCGCCAAACAAGAGAGATATTGACAGAGGCAGACCTCGTCATTGGATTCGGTGGTTACGTTGCAGCGCCGGCATATCTCAGCGCGCGACGGGCAGGGATTCCGATCGTGGCACACGAGGCGAATGCCAAGATGGGCATGGCTAATAAATTGGGCCGCCGTTGTGGCGCCATCATGCTCCGTGCTTTCGGAGAAGATTCACCAGAACGAGTGGGCATCCCTTTGCGCAATGAGATCGTCGTACTTGCTACCTTGGATCCTGCCGCGCGACGTCTCGCACGAGCAGAAGCGTTGCGCTCCCTGAACTTCGATCCGCAAAGCAAAACTATCTTGGTCTTTGGTGGATCCTTAGGTTCGATGA
>CAIPQX010000060.1 GCA_903867285.1 uncultured Actinomycetes bacterium
CCACCGGCATCACTCAGGTGAACTCCATCTGCCGCAAAGTATTCGGGATGACCCTGCGATATCCTCGCCCAGTCGACCAATCGCGCCTGCGGATAATCGGCAATGACGCGGAGAATGATGCGGTTATTGTCATCTCTCCACACCCGCGGAACAGCTGTATCTACCACAATCATCTCGGGCTGCTTCTTTAATAGCTCAAAGAGGGTTCGTACATCGCTCTCTGTCAGGTGATTGTTATTTCCTAAATCGAAGATCACCTTGGATTTTTCTAGCCCCGGGCGGTCGGTCTTTACCACTTGAATTAACTCACCGATCTGTCTACCTACCTGGGCATTGATCAACTCGATCGGGAAGTTGCTCTGCAACTTATCTCTAATGCCGAGAATGATGGAGTCCCCCGTGACCCACAAACCGGGCTGAGAAGTCGCAGCGCTCTGCAGAGTGAGCGGTGTTTTAATGTTCGTTGATGGGCTTGAAACGGAACTCTTTTGAACTTCGTGAAGTGCGGCCCACGCAGCTCCGCTGGTCGACGCTACAAACCCAACAATGACCAGGGCCACCCAGATCTTTTGATTGCGCTGTGTTCCTTTAGTTCGGTACTTCATTCCGCGGAACCAGGTGGAGAGTTTTCCACGTCTTATTGGAATTTCTACCCATCGCAGTGAGATATCGGCCAAGGCAATGACGATAAGGATGCGTGCGCAGTTGATTGCCCAACTTGCTCCCGCGAGATCCACATTGGGACGCGTGACTTGAAATACTACCCAGTGCCATAAGTAAATTCCGTAAGAACGCTCTCCGATCCATACGATTGGCCGAGCGCTCAGCAGCGGAGCGAATCTAGATGCTGGATGCACTAGCGAGGTTATTGTTGCGCAACCGAAGAGCGCAGCTAAAGGAAATGCGATTCGATATAGCGCTGGATGGGATTCATCAATAAAGAAGAAGGTGCAGAGCAGACCCAGTAAACCAACTACGCCAATTCCATCTACGAAATCTTGCGCCCGCTGCGAGATATTCCTGTTGAGATTCTTTGGTATCCAACTCACTGCTAGTGCTGCTCCTAGAAAGAGTCCCAAGCTATGGGTATCGGTGCCAAAATAGATGTGGCTGATGCTATTAGTTTTGGATGCATCTACATGGATAGAGTAAATGAAGAGCGCTAGCCCCGAGATAAACGCGATCGCTAAAGAGATTTGGGCAACGCGCTTCTTTCCGAAGTAACGCAGAATTGTAAGCAAGATCAGGGGCCAGAGCGCATAGAACTGAATTTCCACTCCGAGGGACCAGGTATGTTGCAATAACGGTGGTCGTCCGATTGCCTGGAAGTAATCTTGATGAACGCCAACCAAGTGCCAATTTTCGCTGCCGGTGAGCACATAAGGTAGGTCACTTAAGAAGCGGTGAATAGCGTCGGGCTTCCATGCCGCGATGATAAAAGTTGTTCCCGCGAGCATGAATAGAAGTGGTGGTACCAGCCGGCGAAATCTCGCCCAATAGAATTCGCGTAGATCAAGTGCTCCTTTGCTCATGATTGAATCGAGCAAGAGGCGAGTGATGACATAACCGCTGATGACAAAGAAGAGGTCGACTCCGAGAAATCCGCCGGGAATCCAGTTAATTCCTAAGTGATAAAGAATTACTGCAGCGACCGCTATCGCCCGCAGCCCATCGATAGGGGCTATGTAGCGGGAGGCTTTGGCCGCCATTATTTACGCTTTGGTGGTCTTCCCACACTCTTGCGAGGAGCAGCGGCCTTCTTAGCAGCGGCCTTCTTAGCAGCTGGCTTAGTTTTCGCAGGCTTTGCAGGAACTGGGGGAGTTGCGCGGGTGAATTCCTTCTCCTTGGGGCGGTGGTTCTCATCCAAGGCGCTTTCAATATCTGCACCGAGCGCTGCGAGTTTTTCAAAGGCAGTGGACATACGAGTTCGCGTCTGACGGATACCTTCTTCTGCTGCGGCGAGCGCTTGATGTTGAATCTTCTGCAATCGCTCTGACTCAGCGACCGCTCCGCTCAACCAATTCTTAAAGTTCGCGATATCGGTCGTCGCCTCTGCAATCACATGATCGGCCTCGCGCTTTGCAGCTGAAGTGATCGTGGTTGCCTCGCGGTGCTTAGAGTCGAGTAGTTCTTGCGCCGCTTTTGTCGCCTTCTCGAGCGCCTCTTTCGCTTCGAGCTCTGCGGCTTCTAGATACTTACGGCCGCGCCCCTCTGCTGTTTGCAAGGCGCTGCGTGCTTTAGTTTCAGCGGTCTCTGTCAATTGTTTTGCCACGCGTGTTGCTTCTGATAAAGCTCGTTCGGCCGCTGCTACAGCGCGCGCTTCGCGAGCTTGTGCGGTCTTGATAAGAGAAGTTGCTGTCTCGGTTGCCAGGATTTCAAACTCTTCACGGGTCAGGCTTGTGATGTCGCGACGGGCGCGTAGATCTGCGAGTTCAGCTTCGAGTTCACGGATGCGATCCAGAGTGTTGGAGTGAGGGGCTGCCGCTGCGCTTGGCGTACCGGAAGGTGTTGGGCTCGCCTCATCGTTAAAACCGAGCCATGATAAAAACTTCTTCTCAGCCATCTGGGGGTCCTTCCATCGCTGCTCTGTCATCGATCTTCGGTTAATGAGCGCCGGCAGCGTTCATTCTAGAAACGACATCTTTGCCTAATATCCCTATAACCGTAAAGTGGATATTAAAGGGGATAGGGCTATATACGCAGTGCTTGGTGCGGGAGAAGGGACTTGAACCCTCACGTCCGAAGACACAGGTTCCTAAGACCTGCGTGTCTGCCATTTCACCACTCCCGCTGGAGCGTGGATACGCGGTAAGGGTACGGGTAGGTTAG
>CAIPQX010000061.1 GCA_903867285.1 uncultured Actinomycetes bacterium
GGGTCGACTTTCCCACATTTGGCAGTCCGACGATTCCGATTGAGAGGCTCACGAGGAGGCTAGCCTACGGGGCTTTGTCGGTCCTTCCTGCCACGATACGGCTATGAGCAACAGCGCAACGGCAATACTGGCCCTGGTTATTGGGCTTTTCCTCGGAATCGCCCTCGGAACCATGCTGGCCCGGGCTAAAAACCGCCCTATCGACACCTCCGCCGAGCTGGCCGCCAAGGCCGGTGAATTGGCCTCCGCCGAAAGGTTGATCGCCGAATACAAGACCCAGATCGAAGCCGATCGCAGCAAGACCGAAACCGCGATCAAGCTCAACGCAGAGTTAGAGGCGATGAAGCTCCGCGTCGAAGATTTGAATCGGATCTCGCAAGATGCCGACCGTCGTCGATTGACCGCCGAGGCCGAGATCAAGACTCAGATCACGCAGATGGCATCGCATAACGAGAATTTGGTAAACCAAACGCGCGCGATTGCTGGTGCGCTCGCTAGTTCACAGACCCGTGGCAAATTTGGTGAAGCAGCTCTCGAACAATTACTTCTCGGTGCTGGTCTTATCGAAGGCGAACACTTCACCCGTCAACGTTCGGCAGAGCGGAACGAAACATCGGGCGCGATCCCCGATATCACCATCAACTTACTTGGTGGATCCGTTCTTTACATCGACTCTAAATTTCCCTTCGAGCGTTTCTACGAAGCCTTCGAAACCGAAGATCCAGATACCCGCAAAGAGCTTCTGGCTTTGCACACCAAAGATCTTTTAAAACATATCGAAGCGCTCTCCAAGCGCAAATATGCCGAACGCGGCGCCTCCCCCGATTTCGTCATTCTTTATGCCCCAGTTGATTCCATCTTCACCGAAGCGCTGCGCTCTGATCCAGCGCTCCTTGATAAAGCATTCGCACTCGGCGTCACCATCGCAACACCAACTTCCATGATGGCGCTCCTGCGCACCGTTGGCTATTTATTTAGTCGCAACCGCGTAGCAACCAATGCCGCCGAAATTCAAGAGTTGGCAACCAAGTTCCTTAAAGATGTCTCATCGCTACACGAGAAGATCGTGACAGTGGGCGATCGCCTCAAGAGCACCCTCAAGGCCTACAATGAATTAATCCCCACTGCCGAGACCACGGTTCTATCGGCCGCCAAGAAGATGCGCTCCTTAGAGGTAGTCGGTAAAACCCCGAGCGCTATCCCCGAGCTATCCGAGAATGTGCGCCAATTGCACTCCAAATTGGCTCCCAGTGATGATGATGTCATCGAAGTTGATGAAGTCGAACTCACCCTCGAAATAGAGGATAATGACTGACATGAGTACCGACTTTCGCACCCTGCCAAAGCCCATCAAAGGGGCGGGTTTAACTAACGCCGGAGTCGTTATTTTGCAATTCTTACTTATTCTTCTTGCAGAGACCATCGAATACCAATTCGGTAAGGTCGGAATCATTACTGGGATTGCGCTCATCATCGCTGTCGCCGGCGGTTTTTATCTGGGTCGCCCTGGTACAACATTCGCTACCGTCGTTAATCCACCAATCGTTTACTTCTTTATTACCGTTGTATTGATTTCAACTGTGGGTGGGGCTGGGTTGCACGTTACAAAGTTTGGCCTTGATCTCGTTACAACGTTGGGTGGCGCAGCACCATATCTAGTAGTTACAACGCTTCTGGGTTGGGCTTGGCACTTCTGGGCGCAACGCAAAGCAGGGAAATCTTAAGACTTGCCCGCTGCCTTTAAATCTTTACGTAGCTCCGGCGGGATTGCAAAGAGCAGATGCTCTTCACTTGCAGTCACGGTCTCCACATCGGAGTAACCCCGCTCTGCCAACCAGGTCAATACATCTTTTACCAAAATCTCTGGAACTGATGCGCCGCTGCTTACGCCAACGGTTTCAACTCCGGTCAACCACTCCTCTTTTACCTCGGCAGCATAATCCACCAGGTAAGCAGCCTTCGCACCGTACTCGAGTGAAACTTCAACAAGGCGCACCGAGTTAGAAGAGTTAACAGACCCAACGACAATGACTAGGTCAGAGCGTGGTGCAATCTCTTTAATCGCGGTCTGGCGGTTCTGCGTTGCATAACAAATATCATCACTCGGTGGATCGACAAGTTGTGGGAACTTCTTCTTTAATTCGCGCACGGTCTTGATGGTTTCATCAACGCTCAAGGTGGTCTGTGATAACCAGATCAATTTCTTACCTTCGCGTAGATGAATGCTGTCGATCTCATCTGCGGTATCGATGACAAATACATTATCGGGGGCTTCACCCGCGGTACC
>CAIPQX010000062.1 GCA_903867285.1 uncultured Actinomycetes bacterium
ACGCGACCATCACGAACCGCATCGCCAGCCGCCTTTGCCAGAGGTCCAACTTTTACAAACCACTGCTTTGATAAGAGAGGCTCAACGATTGTGTCGCAACGACTGCAATGGCCAACCGAGTGCAGGTACGGACGCTTCTCGGCAACAATACGACCTTGCTTACGTAATTCAGCGACGACGGCAACGCGAGCAACAAAGCGATCCATCCCATCGAACTCGGTATTGGAACCTTCCATCACCGCATGCGTGTTCATGATGATTGGCATATCGATACCGTGACGAGTCGCCATTTCAAAGTCATTGGGATCATGTGCGCCTGTTACTTTTACCGCGCCAGTTCCGAATTCTGGATCAACGAGTTCATCGGCGATGATGGGGATCCAGCGATTGGCTAATGGCAACAAAACCTTTTTGCCAACGAGGTGCGCATAACGTGGATCATCGGGGTGTACAGCTACAGCGCCATCGCCCAGCATCGTTTCTGGTCGGGTAGTCGCGACGGTTATTTGTAGATCATCATCACCATAGCGAACCGAAACAAATTCACCTTCGATATCGGAATGCTCTACTTCAATGTCAGAGAGCGCCGTCATGCAACGTGGGCACCAGTTAATAATTCTTTCGGCACGGTAAATAAGACCATCGTCATACAAACGCTTAAAGATTGTTCGAACCGCCAAAGATAAACCTGGGTCCATGGTGAAACGTTCGCGCGACCAGTCAACGCTGGCACCCAAACGTTGAATCTGATCCAGGATTAATCCGCCAGATTCGTTCTTCCACTCCCAAACTTTTTCGACGAACTTCTCGCGCCCTAAATCGTGGCGAGAAATCCCTTGGGCAGCCAACTGCTTCTCCACGAGATTCTGGGTAGCGATTCCCGCGTGATCCATGCCGGGGAGCCAAAGCGCTTCAAAACCCTGCATCCGCTTCATGCGGATCAAGATGTCTTGCAAGGTGAGATCGAGCGCATGGCCGATATGGAGCGAACCGGTCACATTGGGAGGTGGAATAACGATTGTGAAAGGGGGCTTATCGGAATTGGCATCAGCCTTGAAATATTGCGCATCCAGCCACTTCTTGTAGAGGCCAGGCTCTATCTCGGCAGGAGTGAAACTCGCAGCAAGTTCCGGACGCTCGTTCATAAGGATGGAGTCTAGATTAAGTTAAGCGCTCTTCTCTTCATCGCGCTTTTCGCCCTTAACCGCGCGCTTTGGCCCAGCCCCACGGTTGATATAGGTAGGCAGAGATTCTTTCAGCACAACTTCTGGGGTAATGATGACCCGTTCTACCTCGGCGCGAGATGGCACTTCGTACATGACGCCAAGGAGAGTCTCCTCCATGATGGCGCGCAGGCCACGAGCACCGGTGCCGCGCTTAATTGCAAGATCTGCCACAACCTCAAGAGCTTCGGAGGTGAATTCGAGTTCGACCCCATCGATATCAAAGAGACGTTGGTACTGCTTGATCAAGGCGTTCTTTGGCTCGGTCAAAATCTGCATGAGCGCTGGTCGATCGAGTTTTTCGACGCTGGTAAGAATTGGTAGGCGTCCGATAAATTCTGGAATCATTCCAAACTTCAGCAGATCTTCCGGCATAACTTCGCCGAAGATATCGATCTGGTCGATATCGGCTTGTGTCTGCAGGGTGGCGTTGAAGCCGACCCCAGCCTTGCCCTTGCGACTTTCGATAATCTTTTCTAGGCCAGCGAATGCTCCACCCACGATGAAGAGAATATTGGTGGTATCGATCTGGAGAAATTCCTGATGCGGGTGCTTGCGCCCACCCTGTGGTGGAACGGAAGCCGTAGTGCCTTCGAGAATCTTGAGAAGAGCCTGCTGCACACCCTCGCCAGACACATCGCGAGTGATTGAAGGGTTCTCGGATTTGCGGGCGACCTTATCGATCTCATCGATATAGATGATTCCGGTTTCGGCTTTCTTCACATCAAAGTCGGCGGCTTGAATGAGTTTGAGCAAGATGTTTTCGACATCTTCGCCAACATAACCAGCCTCGGTTAATGCAGTGGCATCGGCGATTGCAAAGGGAACGTTGAGCATGCGTGCCAGAGTCTGGGCGAGCAGAGTCTTGCCGCAACCAGTTGGTCCAAGAATCAGGATGTTCGACTTTGCGAGTTCGACAGCATCTTCGCGATTTCCGAGATCAGATTGCACGCGCTTGTAATGATTGTAGACAGCGACAGAGAGCGACTTCTTGGCACGATCTTGACCAACTACATACTGGTCCAAGAAAGAATAAATCTCTTGTGGCTTTGGAACTTCGGTTAAACCAAGTTGGGAGGTTTCGTTGAGCTCTTCGACAATGATCTCGTTGCAGAGATCGATGCATTCGTCGCAGATGTATACGCCAGGTCCCGCGATCAACTTCTTAACTTGCTTCTGCGTTTTGCCGCAGAAGGAACATTTAAGGAGATCGCCGGTTTCGCCAATTCGCGTGGTCATGGGTTAAGGGTAAATGGAAATGCAAAAGGCTGGGTGGTTTTTTCCACCCAGCCTGTTCGCTTATAGAAGAATCAAGTTATGGCTTGATCGCCTTACGGCTCGCGAGCACCTGATCGATGATGCCATAGGCAACTGCCTCTTCGGCGGTCAGGATCTTGTCGCGCTCGATATCTTTGGAGACTTCTTCGACTGTCTTCTTAGAATCCTTGGCGAGCATCTTCTCGAGAAGTGAGCGCATACGCATAATCTCTGCAGCCTGGATTTCGATATCCGACCCTTGTCCGCCACCCTCTGAATAAGGCTGGTGAATCAAGATACGTGCATTTTCTAGAGCCATGCGCTTGCCCTTTGCGCCACCAGCCAAGAGGACGGCCGCAGCAGAAGCTGCTTGTCCGAGGCAGATAGTCATAACATCGGGACGAACGAACTGCATGGTGTCATAAATAGCTGTCAACGCGGTGAATGAACCACCAGGTGAGTTGATGTACATCATGATGTCGCGATCTGGATCCATCGACTCGAGGGTCAAGAGCTGAGCCATGACGTCATTTGCCACGGTGTCATCAATTGCTTGACCAACGAAAATGATGCGCTCTTCGAAGAGCTTTGTGTATGGATCTAGGCGCTTGTAACCATACGAAGTCTTCTCTTCGATGGTTGGAAGAACATAACGGCTTGTAATCTCTTGTGCGTTGTTCATCTCGTTTTTCATGCTGTTCCACCACTTCCAGAAACTTGTCCCACAGAACGAACGACATGGTCGACGAGGCCGTAGCTCTTCGCCTCTTCGGCATCGAACCAACGATCGCGATCTGAATCCGCAGTGATCTTTTCGATTGTTTGACCTGAATGGAATGCAATGAGTTCTGCCATCTTGCGCTTGGTGAACTTCATTTGATCCGCTTGAATCTTAATTTCGGTAGCTGTTCCGCCGATGCCACCCAGTGGTTGGTGCATCAAGACGCGAGCATTAGGAAGCGCGTAACGCTTGCCCGGTGCACCTGCGGTCAAAAGGAACTGACCCATCGATGCAGCAAGACCCATCGTCACGGTTGCAACATCGTTCTTGATGTATTGCATCGTGTCATAGATCGCCATACCGGCAGATACTGAACCGCCTGGTGAGTTGATGTACAAGAAGATGTCCTTATCTGGATCTTCTGCAGCCAGTAGCAACATTTGAGCAGCAATGGCATTGGCCATATTGTCCTCAACTTGCCCGACCATAAAAATAATGCGCTCACGAAGTAGGCGCTGGTAGACCTGATCGTCTAGACCACCTACATATTGAGCCGCTGAACGCGCGGTGATTGGATCCACTTTTCCTCCTGACATCAACGCTGAAAGCCCAGCATTAACTCCTGTAATGACAGTAACAATCTTTCGCCTCTAACGCTTCCCAATTTCGCCAACTTTCGCGCTTGGGCTGTTCGCTCTGAGAGAAGTGTTATTCAGAATCCTCGGCAGAATCCTCAACTGGAATCATTGGCTTTGGGCGGAGAGCTTCTAGATCAACGCTCTTACCCGACTTGGTTACAACCTTGACGCGGCCTAGAACGGAGGCCAACGCCTTGGCGCGTGCCACCTCTGAGACCATCGTGGAAACCTGACCATTCATGGTCACCTCTTGGATGAACTGATCTGGACTCATTCCATAACGCTGAGCTTGGCGGACCAAGTACTCGGTGAGCTCGTTCTCATTCACCGAAACATCTTCAGCGGAAACGATGGTGTCCAAAATAATTTCATAGGTGAGCTGCTTTGTGGTCTGAGCAGTTATCTCTTCACGGTGAGCGGTGTCTTCTAGACGACCTTCTCCCTCAAGATGATGGTTGACCTCATCTTCGATCAAATTCTGTGGAAGTGGAATGGCCAGAGATTCAACAAGGGTCTCTACGAGCTGATCGCGGGCAGCAGCACCTTGCTCGAGAGCCTTTACGCGCTCAATGCGAAGTTGAACATCGCTCTTGAGTTCAGCCAAGGTATCAAACTCTGAAGAGAGCTTGGCAAAGGAATCATCAAGCGGAGGAAGCTCGCGGGTCTTGACTGCCTTAACAGCAACATCGACTTCACCCATCTCACCCTCCGGCATTCCAACAAGTGTTGTAGAGAAGCGCTTGCTTTCGCCAACAGACAAACCGGCAAGAGCATCATCAAGTCCATCAACCATTGTGTTTGAGCCGACTTCATAAGAAATGTCATTCGCTGTTCCGCCATCGAGAGGCTTGCCGCCCAAAGAGGCGACGAGATCGATGGTCACGAAATCGCCAAGTTCAACCGACTTCTCTACGGTGGTCAAAGTTCCGAAGCGAGCGCGGAGCGCATCAACTTGCTCATCAATCTCTTTATCTCCGACAACAACATCGTCAACGGTGATTGTCATCTCAGAGAAATTAGGAAGTGAGATCTCCGGACGAACATCTACCTCAACGGTAAATGTGAATTTCTCTTTATCAACCAACTCAGTGATATCTACTTGTGGTCGACCAATGGCAGAAATCGCATGTTCTTTCTTAGCGATGGAGTAGAAATCGCCCATCGAGAGATTGATAGCTTCATCCAGGATGGCAGCTCGTCCAACACGTTGCTCAACAAGAGCAGCCGGGACTTTGCCTTTACGGAATCCTGGGACAGTGATCTTCTCGGACAAGACTTTTGTAGCCTTAGCCAAATAAGGAGCTAGCTCTTCGAATGAAACATCGATAGTTAATTTCGTACGAGTTTCGTTAAGTTTTTCTACGGCGCTTTTCACGAAGGCCCTTTC
>CAIPQX010000063.1 GCA_903867285.1 uncultured Actinomycetes bacterium
CACCAATGGCGTTCGATCATGCTTCGCCATCCTGGATTGATCTTGCGATTTATCAATGTACGGCGATGGAGCCAGCGCACTGTGATTGCTCTCGTGATGCAAAATGTAGATTCATCACTCTCGGTTTCTGGCAAGAAGTCCATATTTGGATGGCGTCTAACCTCTAAAAATGATTCCGATAAACCCAATGCAACCTATATCCCTGCAGCCAATGAAGTTGTGCGGAGGATCGCTGCAAAACGTGGAGGAATAGCGGGTGGCCATATTGGTGATTTAGTCGGGGCGCCGTTCACGGCACATTTTGTTGGAGGGTGTGTGATCAGCGACTCACCAGATGGCGGCGTTATTGATCCCTATCACCGAGTGTGGAACTACCCCACCTTGCATATTGTCGACGGCTCAAGCGTCACGGCGAACTTAGGTGTAAATCCATCATTAACAATTACCGCTCAAGCGGAGCGTGCGATGTCGATGTGGCCGAATTTTGGCGCTACAGATCCCCGCCCACAACAAGGGGCGAAATATGAACGAGTCAACTTTCAGAAACCTAAAAACCCAGTGGTACCTACTGGTGCCTATGGAGCACTTTTCTCTGGCTAATAGGAGTGGAAGCACTACAGATAAGCGGCGCAGGCAGACTATTATGGAGATTACAAAGCAGTTGAATCATGGGAGTCAATCATGACAGAGCGTAAAGCAGGGAATTCAATCCGCAAGATTCTTGTAGGTGTTGATGGATCTGATAAATCAATTGCCGCCCTCAAATGGGCTTCCGAGTTGGCCGCCAAAGAGGGTGCGCATCTCGATGTTCTCACTAGTTGGCAGACTCCATTTCCTACCGTTGAATTAATCGCTATCGGTTTCAACTTAGATATGTCTGAGTTCAATGCTCGGCCAGCAGAGATCGCGCAGTACCGTTTAGAGAAGACCGTTCATGCTGTTTATGGGGAGCCCCATCCCAAGAACGTTGATTTCATCATTGAAGAGGGATATCCCGGCTTGGTCTTGGTCGAGCGAAGCGCGGAGGTGGACCTTCTCGTTCTAGGAAACCGTGGCCATAGTCCCATTATAGAAAACCTGCTGGGATCCGTGAGCACACATTGTGTTGCTTATGCACGCTGTCCGGTAGTAATCATTAAATAGTAGTTAACGCCAACCCCGCTCATGGGCCATTACTACATCCTCGCCTTGCTGGTTTTCTCTCTGAATCTGCTGCCCGCTTTTGCCCCACCGACGATGGCTGTCTTGATATTTTATAAACTGAATACCGGTCTCGATACCGCAGCAATTATTGCGGTTGGAGTTCTTGCATCTGCTTCAGGGCGTTTTGTTCTTGCTCTCGGCACCAGAGCTTTGCGACCGAAATTGAAGAAGAAGTATGTGGAAAATTTGGAACGAATAGGTGAAGTAGTCCATCGCAATAGCAAAAGTATCATTCTCTATTTTCTATTCTTTCTCATCTCTCCATTACCTTCAGCGCAGATCTTCGAAGCCGCAGCTCTCATGAATGCCCGCTTGCTGCCGATAACTATCGCTTTCCTGATTGGCCGCTCGATTAGTTATACGGTTTATGTGGCAGGTGCGGCAACCTTAAAACAACATGCAATGAGCAACGTGTTACTTGACTCGCTGAAATCTCCTTGGGGAATTGTCATTCAAGTAATTGCGCTGGGCTGCCTCTATCTCCTGCTTAAAGTGGACTGGGCTAAGCGACTGCCTCGTCAATAGAAGCAATTACTCGTGATTGATAACCAGTGAAGATAAG
>CAIPQX010000064.1 GCA_903867285.1 uncultured Actinomycetes bacterium
CGCGATGTGACCGGGACCGTTCCTGCTATCCCTCTGATCGCCTCCAGCATTATGAGTAAGAAGATCGCCGAAGGAACTTCCGCGTTGATTCTCGATGTAAAAACCGGCGCCGGCGCATTTATGAGCGACCCTCTTAAAGCGCGGGAATTGGCGCAGACCATGGTTGCACTTGGCACCAGAGCAGGCGTTAACACTCGGGCACTTATAACCGCCATGGATGTTCCACTTGGGCTGACCGCGGGTAACGCACTTGAAGTAAGAGAATCAGTTGAAGTTTTGGCAGGTGGCGGCCCAGCAGATATCGTCGAACTGACTCTCGTCATGGCGCGCGAAATGCTCGATGCCGCAGGAATTAAGCCAACTATGGATCCAGCAGATGCGCTCAAAAATGGAGCCGCGATGGATGTCTGGCGCCAAATGATTAGCGCACAGGGCGGCGACCCAGACGCTAAGTTGCCCGTTGCTCGCGAGCAATATGTTGTAACAGCCGAGTCATCCGGAGAGATCATTGAAATGAATGCCATGTCTGTCGGAATAAGCGCGTGGCGCCTTGGCGCAGGGCGATCACGACAGGGCGAAGCCGTGCAAGCCGGTGCGGGAATTGAAATACATGCCAAGCCTGGTGAAAGCATTACTGCCGGCGCCCCCCTCTTCACTCTTCACACCGACGACTCCCCTCGCTTTGAACGCGCGCTAGAAGCGCTCCAAGGTGCGGTTCGCATATCTTCCACGGGCGAAAAAGTAGATCGCCTGCCGCTGATCTTAGAAAAGATAACGGGATAAACTCGCCACATGACGCTGAATAGAACGCCAACCGCCGATCAAATTAAGAGAATTCCTAAGGTTGTCTTGCATGACCATCTCGATGGTGGATTGCGACCTCAGACACTTATTGATTTAGCGCAAGAGATTGGTTATGACAAACTCCCATTTACTGATGCTGCGGCGCTTGGGGATTGGTTCTATGAGGCCTGCAACTCTGGCTCTCTGGAGCGTTACCTTGAGACCTTTGATCACACCATCGCAGTTATGCAGACCCGCGCCGCGGTCGTACGCGTAGCGCGCGAGGCCGCATTGGATCTCGCTCGCGATGGCGTTGTTTACGCTGAAGTCCGCGGCGCCCCTGAGCTCTTTACCCAAGGTGCGATGGATTTGGATGAAGTTATTGAAGCCACCACTGCAGGTTTTCAACTCGGTATGCAAGATGCTAAATCAGAGGGATTCACTATTCGCGTCGAACAGATCCTCTGTGCGCTCCGCCAAAATGATTGGTCCGATGAGGTTGCGAAAAAAGTTGTGAAATATCGTGACGCCCATGTCGTTGGATTTGATATCGCCGGTCCAGAAGATGGATTTCCAGCCAAGGACTATCTCTCGGCCTTTGATTACCTGCGTGCCGAAAACGCTCACTTCACTATCCACGCTGGGGAAGCTTATGGCCCCGCATCAATCTGGCAGGCTATCCAGATCTGTGGCGCCGAACGCCTTGGTCACGGGGTTCGCATCGTTGAAGATATTGATTTCAGCGGGGATGCGCCAAAGTTAGGTCTGCTGGCGGCTTATGTACGCGATCGCCGTATTCCTCTCGAACTCTGCCCCACCTCAAATTTGCAGACCGGAGCCGCCAAGGATTATGCATCGCAC
>CAIPQX010000065.1 GCA_903867285.1 uncultured Actinomycetes bacterium
CGCATTGGCATTGATCACGTGCAAGCCTGGCTCGCACCACGCCTCCTCGGAGCGTAATTTCGTGATTACTAAGACCGCTCCGCTCCGTTTGCCAATTGCCAACGGGCAATTTGCGAACGACGAAGTGGTCTTAGATTCCCCTGTCGTCCTTGCTCCAATGGCGGGAATTACCAATTCGGCATTTAGAACGCTCTGTCGCGAACAAGGAGCTGGACTCTTCGTATCTGAAATGGTCACCGCCCGCGCTCTTATTGAACGTCATCCCGAGACGATGCGTTTGATTACACCTGGCGTTGGCGAAACTCCGCGCTCGGTGCAGTTATACGCCGTTGATCCTACGGTTGTTGGCAAGGCCATCGAGATATTAGGCGCTGAAAACTTAGCCGATCACATCGATCTCAACTTTGGCTGTCCAGTTCCCAAGGTAACTCGTCGTGGTGGGGGAGCCGCGCTGCCTTTCAAGCGCAATCTCTTTAGCGCGATTGTTGGGACATCAGTGAAGACAGCCGCTCAATATGGAATTCCAGTCACGGTAAAGATGCGCGTGGGAATCAATAGTGATCACCACACCTATCTTGAAGCCGGTAAATCTGCCGCTGATCTTGGCGTGGCATGGGTGGCGCTACATGCACGCACCGCAGAACAGATGTATGAAGGTCAGGCCGATTGGTCGCGTATCGCCAACCTCGTTGCACATTTAGCACCGACTGGTGTGCCCGTACTCGGTAACGGAGATATCTGGTCCGGCGCCGATGGAGTTCGCATGATGCAAGAGACGGGATGCGCTGGAGTCGTCGTTGGCCGCGGATGTCTCGGTCGTCCTTGGTTATTTGCAGATCTGGTCGCCGCCTTCAATGGCGAAGAAACCCCGACCCTTCCTAGCCTCTTTGAAGTACGCAAAATTATGTATCGCCACGGCGAATTGCTCGTTGAATTCTTTGAGAGCGAAGGTCGTGCTATGCGCGATCTGCGCAAACATATGGCCTGGTATCTAAAAGGCTTCTCGGTTCCGCGCGAAATCCGCGCCGGCTTTGGCATGGTCTCCTCGCTCGGCGAGTTGGATCATCTGCTCTCTCAGTTGGAAGATCAGCCTTATCCCATTGAGATCGCTGAAGCTCCACGGGGACGTCGCAGCCATGGCCGCGCAGTTTCACTTCCCGACGGTTGGCTCAATGATCCCGACGAGTTTGCAACAATCACTATCGATGATTCCGTTTCTGGCGGTTGATGGTGTTCCTCTTTAAAATCCTGCGCCGGATTATTGGAGCGATCGTTCTTCTGATCATCATCGTGCCGCTCTATGTCGCAAGCCAGATCTGGTGGACCGCGCATCACCCTTCTATAAAACAAAGTGCTGCGATCGTGGTGCTTGGAGCCGCACAAGATAATGGAAAGCCGACTCCAATATTGGCAGAGCGAATTACGCAAGCGCGATTGGCCTACGAATCTGGTTTGGCACCGCTCATCATTACTGTGGGTGGCGGGCAGAAGGGTGATCTCTCTACGGAAGCCGCCGCCAGCACCAATTCGCTGGTCGATCAGCGCGTGCCGAGGAAGCACGTTGTAACTTTGCCTATCGGTAAAGATACGCTGACCAGCACCGTGGCATATGTCAGTTATATGAAGGTGCACCATCTCACCAGCGTCATCATCGCTACCGATCCTTATCATTGCTATCGCGCGATGACAGAGGCCAGAGACCAGGGGATCAGCGCAACCTGCGCTCCAGCCCAAAGTGGGCCGGGTTCGCTCAAAGCGACTGGGCTGCGCTATCTCTTCCGCGAAACCGCCGCTTATCTCGCCTATGAAACCGTTGGCCGCTTTGGAATCCACCTCAGCGATCAGATTAAAAAGTAGGCTTACCCCCTTATGGTGCTACGACAGGCGCAAGAGTCAGCCGGATATTCGCAGAGCGATCGCGATCGCTTCTTGAGCGAACCCGCAAAACGTATGGGGCGCACCGAATTTGCCCGGGACCGCGCCCGCATCATCCATTCCTTTGCGCTGCGTCGCCTGGCCGCCAAGACACAGGTAGCTGTTCCTTGGCTCGATGACTTTCCCCGGACCCGACTCTCGCACTCCTTGGAGTGCGCTCAGGTAGGTCGTGAGTTGGGTTGGGCGTTAGGCGCGGACCCAGATCTGATGGAAGGTGCCTGTCTGGCCCACGACATCGGCCACCCACCCTTTGGCCACAATGGTGAAGATGCTCTCAACGCCGTGTCGCAAGAGTGCGGGGGATTTGAAGGCAACGCACAATCCTTCCGACTCTTGGTTCGACTAGAAGCAAAGACCGTTGATGAATCGGGTCTTTCTGTCGGACTCAATCTCACACGTGGATCGCTCGATGCAGCCACTAAGTACCCATGGCCGCGCGCCGTAAACAATCGCAAGTTCGGTGTGTACGACGATGATCAAGAGATCTTTGATTGGGTGCGCATTGGAGCTCCTAAGGGTCGGCAGTCGATGGAAGCGCAGATCATGGATTGGTCCGACGATGTCGCATATAGCGTGCATGATTTAGAAGATGCACTCGTTACCGGTCATGTCATGTTGCAAAACTTGAGTGCGGATCTACCTCAACTCTTCCAGGTTGCCCAAGGCACTTACATGAGCGATATGACTGAAGTTGAAGCACAAGCCGCGCTCGCAGATCTACAAGCTTTATCGTGCTGGCCTATCAATTACGACGGTTCGCATCGCCACCTGGCTCGCCTCAAAGATTTGGCTTCGCAATTGGTCGGACGCTTTGCGCTCGCTGCCGAAAGTGCGACGCGCGATCAATACGGCGATGGCCCACTCACTCGTTATAACGCCAATCTTGTTGTACCTCGCGCCCAGCGCATTGAAGTCGCAATTCTCAAATCGATCGCTACCTACTACGTAATTAACGCTGCCTCCTCCCAAGAGAGATATGCCGATCAGCAGATCATCATCAAAGAGTTGGTTGAGATGGTCTTGGCGCAGGCTCCGGCATCCCTAGAGTCCTTCTTCTTGGATGACTGGGATCTCGCTACCAACCACGCAGAACGGCTCCGTGTTGTCGTGGACCAGGTCGCAGTGCTGACCGATCCAGGCGCCTATGCGCTGCACGCCAAATTGAAAAGCCTAAGATAGCCACCATGGCCGGACGCATTAGAGACGAAGACGTAACCTACGTCCGCGAACACACACCGATTGAAGATGTCGTAGGAGACTTCGTGCAACTCAAGGGCGCTGGCGGGGGACAGAAGAAGGGGCTCTGCCCCTTTCATGACGAGAAGAGTCCATCCTTCAATGTGACCCCAGCTAAAGGTTATTTCCACTGCTTTGGTTGTGGCGTCGGCGGGGACGTCATCGCTTTCTTAATGAAGTTAGAGCACCTCACATTCACCGAGACGGTCGAACGCTTAGCCGAACGTATCGGCTATCAACTGCACTATGACTCCACCGGTCCATCTGCTGGAAGTGGAATCAATCGTTCGCGTTTGGTCGCTGCAAATACTGCGGCCGCTGCCTTTTATCGTGAACAACTGGGGCTACCCGGCACCGCCCAAGTCGGACGCGAATTCCTCACCGGACGTGGCTTTGATAAGACAGCGGCCGAGCAGTTCGGCGTTGGGTATGCGCCCGATGAGTGGGATGCGCTCTACAAGCATATGAGTGCGCTGGGCTATAAAGATGATGAACTCAACCTGGCTGGTCTGACCAAAGAGGGAAGCCGCGGTGGTTTAATCGATCGTTATCGCAATCGCTTGGTCTGGCCCATCAAAGATATCTCGGGAGATATCGTTGGATTTGGCGCCCGCAAACTGGCGAGCGACGATAAAGATCAAGGTCCTAAATATTTAAATACATCTGAAACTCCGATTTATAAGAAGTCACAGATCTTGTACGGCCTGGATATGGCAAAGAAAGAGATCGCCAAGAAGCGCCAAGTCGTGATCGTTGAAGGCTATACCGATGTAATGGCTGCGCATCTGGCGGGCATCACTACAGCGGTAGCTACCTGTGGAACAGCTTTCGGCGATGACCATATTCGCATCATCCGCCGCCTCTTGATGGATGATGATGCATTTAGAGGCGAAGTGATATTCACCTTCGACGGCGATGCCGCGGGACAGAAAGCCGCGCTGCGTGCCTTCGATGATGACCAGAAGTTTGTAGCGCAGACCTTCGTCGCTGTAGAACCATCGGGAATGGATCCCTGCGAATTGCGTCAATCAGGTGGAGATCTCGCAGTCCGCGATCTGATTGCGCGCCGCGTTCCACTCTTCGAATTTGCGATGCGCAGCGTGATTAAGCAATACGATGTTGCTTCCGCTGAAGGTCGCGTCAGCGCGCTTAATCAAGTTGCTCCGCTCGTCGGAAAGATTCGCGATGCATCCTTGCGCCCCGAATATATTCGCCTGGTAGCGGGATGGCTCGGCATGGAGGTCGATACCGTCTCTGCCGCCGTAAAGCGCGTGGCAGGTAAGAGCAACACTCCGCTTCCTGATACGCCGGCGATGGCGGTCAATCTGGCAGATCCGATCTTGATGTTGGAGCGCGAAGTTCTTAAAGCAAAATTACAGGCGAACGAGTTGGCTCCCCAGTGGGTTGATATCGAGGCCAATGCATTTACCTATCCGCCATACGCTGAGGTACGTGCCAAAATCGATTCCCTTCCCGATATGAATATCTCTTCACTTCTCGACCGTACTGAAGATGAGAGTCTGCGTGGATTGCTTACCGAATTGATCGTTGAACCCATCCGCACCGATGGCGAAGTCTCAGAGCGCTATGTGGCCAGCATCATTGCCCGACTCCGCGAGGTCGCTTTGAGCCGCGATATCGCCGAGATCAAATCCACACTGCAGCGGATCAATCCGGTCGATGAGGCCGAGCGGTATACCGAGATCTTCGGGGCGCTGGTGGCCAAAGAGGCGCAAAGGCGAGCCCAGAAGGACTTGGCGATAGGGGATTTGTAGCTGGCGTTGATTTAGCCAAATCACGGGATCTTGCTAAGATTCCCTCTCAAGGTGCCAAATAATCCCTGATAGCTCAATTGGCAGAGCAGTCGACTGTTAATCGACAGGTTCTTGGTTCGAGTCCAAGTCAGGGAGCTTCC
>CAIPQX010000066.1 GCA_903867285.1 uncultured Actinomycetes bacterium
AAGAGCTCTTTGACCTCACCCCGCCGGCGTACTACCAACTCCTCAACAATCTGATCGACCGCGAGGCTGCCCTTCTGAGCCAGCCCATGCTGGTCAAGCGTCTGCGTCGGCTGCGGGAGGCCCGTACTGAGGCCCGCTCCGCAGGTTTCCGCCTCTAGGACCCCTTTTAACCCCTCGTTGCCCCGCCTCCTCGGTTGGCAGCTCCCTCGGCCTTTCGCTAGAGTTTGGTTAGCACTCTCGCCCTTACTCTGCTAATTGGTAGCCGGCGGCGGGCAGTGGAAATCCGAGAAGCGTTGAAGAAAAAGGGAGCACACCATGGCCGTTGCCATTAAGCCACTTGAAGACCGCATCGTCGTAAAGGCCAATGAGGCCGAGCAGACCACGGCGTCAGGTCTGGTTATTCCAGATACCGCTAAAGAGAAGCCACAAGAGGGCACCGTTGTTGCCGTCGGCCCAGGTCGCTTCGATGATGGCGTACGCACTCCAATGGATGTAAAAGTCGGAGATGTAGTTCTTTACAGCAAGTACGGCGGAACCGAAGTGAAGTACAACAACGAGGAATACCTCGTACTCTCTGCCCGCGATGTACTAGCGATTATTGAGAAGTAACCACCATGGGTAAAACTATTTCATTTGACGAGAACGCTCGTCGTGCGATGGAGCGCGGCGTCAACATTCTCGCCGACACCGTCAAAGTAACGCTTGGACCCCGCGGTCGTAACGTCGTTCTTGCAAAGGGTTATGGCGCACCGTTGATCACTAACGATGGCGTCACCATTGCTAAAGAGATCGAACTAGAAGATCCAGCCGAAAACATGGGCGCTCAGCTCGTTAAGCAAGTTGCTGAGAAGACCAATGATGTTGCCGGTGATGGAACTACTACTGCGACAGTTTTGGCACAGGCAATGGTTCGCGAAGGTTTACGTAACCTTGCTGCTGGCGCTCAGCCAATGGATATCAAATACGGAATCGAAGCTGCCGTTAAGGCAATCTCCGAGGAGCTCAAGAAGAATTCAACACCAGTATCTGGCAAGGCTCAGATCGCTGATGTTGCAACAATTTCGGCTCAAGATAAAGCGATCGGCGATCTCATTGCAGAAGCGATGGATAAGGTCGGCAAAGATGGCGTTATCACCGTTGAAGAATCTTCAACCACTGGCCTCGAACTGGAATTCACCGAGGGAATGCAATTCGATAAGGGTTACATCAGTCCTTACTTTGTAACTGACTCAGATCGCATGGAGACGGTTCTAGAAGATGCCTTCATTCTGATTTCAGCGCAGAAGATCTCATCGCTCTCTGACATCCTTCCTGTGCTCGAGAAGGTAGCAGCTGCTAATAAGCCGCTATTGATCATTGCCGAAGATGTAGAAGGCGAAGCGCTCTCTACTCTGGTTGTAAATCGCATGCGTGGAACCTTCACTTCAGCGGCTGTAAAGGCCCCTGGATTTGGTGACCGCCGTAAGGCGATGTTGCAAGATATTGCCATCTTGACCGGTGGTCAGGTTATTACCTCTGAAGTTGGCCTCAAGCTCGATCAAGTAACCCTTGAACTCTTGGGTAAGGCCCGCCGCATCGTCATCACCAAGGACGCTACAACAATCGTTGATGGCGCCGGAGATAAAGGCGAAGTTGCAAACCGTGTTAACGAGATTCGCAACGAGCTAGCAACTACCGATTCTGAATGGGATCGCGAGAAGCTACAAGAGCGAGTTGCAAAACTTGCCGGTGGCGTCTGCGTTATCAAGGTTGGCGCACACACTGAAGTTGAACTTAAAGAGAAGAAGCACCGTCTGGAAGATGCAATCTCTGCTACCCGTGCGGCAGTAGAAGAGGGCATCGTCGTTGGCGGCGGAGCAGCGCTCGTTCATGCAGCAGCGGCTATCGAAAATGATCTCGGCTTCGAAGGCGATCGCGCTGTTGGAGTTCGTCTCGTGCGTAAAGCTTGCGATGAGCCACTTCGTTGGATCGCAGAGAATGCCGGACATGAAGGTTATGTCGTTGTTGCCAAGGTTCGCACCTTAGGTGCAAACGAAGGCTTCAATGCTGCGACTGATATCTACGAAGATCTCGTCAAGGTTGGCGTCATTGATCCAGTAAAGGTAACGCGTTCTGCGCTCGCCAATGCTGCTTCCATCGCCGCCATGTTCATCACAACAGAAGTTCTCGTATTCGAGACACCTGAAGATGAGCAACGCGAACAAGCTGCTTCCCATGGTCATTCCCATGGTCCTGGTGGGCACAACCACTAATTAGAGCCAATAAAAAACCCCGGTCATTGCGACCGGGGTTTTTTTAATACCTAAAATTAGGAAGCGGGGGTTAGCACTGCAACCGGACGGATAGATCGCTCTCCTTGTTCGATGATTGCAACGCGGTCATCTTCAGAAAGGCCGCCCCAGATTCCATAAGGCTCTTGAACGGCAAGTGCATGTTTGCGGCACGCAGCAATTACTGGACAGGTAGCGCAGACAGCTTTAGCAGTGGCTTCGCGATTGGCGCGACGGGGACCGCGTTCGCCATCAGGATGGAAGAACATCTCAGTAGGAAGTTCCTGACAGGCACCTTGATACTGCCATTCCCACTCAGATGCGACAGGACGTGGAAGTCTTGAAATCTCGGCCATGGCCCCTCCTTCTTACCTAGAGCCCGACTATACAATCGATTCATAGGTTGTTCAAGTCCCCAGAATTAGGGAGATGAGTGCTAGCCCTTCGTTTCGTAAACGCTTCAACTGGCAGAAATATGCCCGTTGCGTGACTATTGGTCCATGCTTTCTGAGCGCAAATCTTCCTTGGTGCCAGAGCCTGAGTTGGCCAAGCTCACCGTGGCTGCGGTAGCCCGCAGGTTGGGCGTAGCGCCTTCGACCTTGCGAACTTGGGATAGGCGTTACGGGTTGGGCCCCAGCGACCACTGTTTAGGCGAACACCGGAAATACTCTGAGGCAGATCTGGCCCGCCTCTTCTACATGCACAACCTGGTCATATCGGGGGTTTCCCCAGCAGACGCAGCACGCTTGGCAGCCACGCACACCAAGGATTCGGTGCCAGGCGAGGTTGCCCCAATTCCACGCATTGATGGCGAACTCGTAAATTCGCTATTCCGGGCTGCGCAGCTTTTAGATCGCGCCAGTGTCGAAAGTCAGATCCGCAATCAGATTGCTAAAGAGGGCGTGGCTCTTACTTGGATCAATCTCCTAGTACCGCTGCTCTGTGCCATCGGCGAAAGCTGGGAGCGGACTGGAACCGGAATCGCTGGCGAACATATGGTCTCTAATGTCATCAAGAGTATTCTCAGCGAGCGCGTGGTGGTGGCACACCCACGCAATGCCGTTCCCGTTCTCGTTGCCTGCGTCGGTGAAGAGTCGCACTCCCTCGCGATTACAGCCCTGGCCGCAGCGCTGGCCGAAGAAGACATTCAAGTCCATTTCTTGGGCGCCCGCACTCCGGTGGAGGCGATCGTAGAAGTTGTTTCAAGATGCGCCCCTCCCGCGATATTCCTCTGGGCGCAAATATCAAAACATGCCTCTCTCGAAACGGTTTTGGCGCTGCCCGCCGTACGCCCTGCTCCCAGAATTATTTTGGGTGGACCAGGATGGGCAGATGTTGAGTGCGAGGGGGCCTATCACGCCGAAGATCTAGCCGCAGCCTGCAGAGAGATATCGCAGGCCTTGGGTTTATAGATTTTTGCGCTTTAATAATGGCGTTTTGCTACCCCTAGACTGAGCCAATGATGGAACAGGCCCGTGAGAAAGTCATCCTTTTAGGTCTAACCTATGACGATGTTCTCCTGCTTCCAGATGCCTCTGAAGTTGTTCCAAGTGAGGTCGACACCGAGACGCGTTTGACGCGCAATATTTCTCTTTCAATTCCCGTTATCTCATCTGCCATGGATACCGTAACCGAGTCGGCGATGGCCATCGCCATGGCCAAGGCTGGCGGGATCGGTATCTTGCACCGCAACTTGGCGATTGCCGATCAGGTTAAGCAAGTAGCTCTGGCAAAAGCCCACGGAATTGTTGGAGCGGCGGTCGGCGTTGGAGAAGACGGATTTGCCCGCGCTCGCGCACTCATCGAAGCTGGAGTAGATGTAATTGTCGTCGATACTGCGCATGGTCATCATCGCGGCGTCCTCGATGCCGTTGCGCGCATCAAGAAGGATTTCCCACATATAGAGATCATTGGTGGAAATGTTGCCACTCGCGCGGGAGCCCAAGCTCTCATCAATGCTGGAGTCGATGCGGTAAAAGTTGGAGTCGGGCCAGGTTCGATCTGCACAACTCGTGTTGTTGCAGGTGTTGGAGTCCCACAGCTCACCGCGATCATGGAAGCGCACAAGGCTTGTGTTACAGCAGGGATTCCTCTAATCGCAGATGGCGGGTTACAGCACTCTGGCGACATCGCTAAAGCGATCGTTGCCGGTGCAGATTCCGTAATGCTCGGGTCACTTCTGGCTGGGTGCGACGAATCACCAGCAGATCTCATCGAAATTAATGGAAAGAAATTCAAGGGCTATCGCGGAATGGGCTCGCTTGGTGCAATGCAATCTCGCGGCGAACAGAAGTCATATTCTAAAGATCGATATATGCAAGATGATGTACTTGCCGAAGATAAATTGGTTCCCGAAGGCATTGAGGGCAAAGTTAAGTACAGCGGACCAGTGGCTGCCGTTGTTCACCAACTTGTTGGGGGTCTGCGCTCGGGAATGGGATATGCCGGTGCGGCCAATATCGCAGATCTCAAGAGCAAGGGCCAATTGATTCAGATCACTTCTGCCGGCCTACAAGAGAGTCACCCCCATGACATCTTCGATGTAGCGGATGCGCCCAACTATCGCGGCGGGAATTAAGCCGTGGAAAGCACTGAGGAATCGCAATGAATGAAATAGAGATCGGACCTGGCAAGCGCGCCCGTATCGGTTACTCCTTCGACGATATCGCGATCGTTCCTAGCCGGCGCACTCGCGACCCTGAAGAAGTTTCCATTCAATGGCAGATTGATGCATACAAGTTTGATCTACCTATGTTGGCCGCACCAATGGACTCGGTCGTCTCTCCTGAAACCGCGATTGCCATCGGAAAACTCGGCGGCGTTGGAGTTCTCAATCTTGAAGGTCTCTGGACCCGCCACGAAGATCCCCGTATTCCACTCGGAGAGATCGCATCGCTCCCACAAGAGCAGGCTATTTCCCGCATGCAAGAGTTATATTCCGCTCCAATTCAGCCCGAATTGATTAAGGCGCGCATCGCCGAAATTCGTGCATCTGGAGTAACGGTTGCAGCGGCGTTGTCTCCACAACGTACCGCCGAACTACATGAAGTAGTTGTCAAAGCAGGCGTGGATCTCTTTGTTATTCGTGGAACCACGGTCAGCGCAGAGCACGTTTCGTCCAAGACCGAGCCGCTGAACCTCAAGAAATTCATTTATGAGTTAGATGTCCCTGTAATCGTTGGTGGGTGTGCAACTGCGACCGGAGCATTGCACTTGATGCGCGCCGGAGCTGCTGGCGTACTTGTTGGCTTTGGTGGCGGCGCCGCTCATACAACACGCACCGTTCTTGGAATTGCGGTCCCCATGGCCTCTGCAGTTGCTGAGGTCGCTTCGGCGCGACGCGACTACATGGATGAGTCCGGCGGTCGATATGTACACGTGATTGCCGATGGATCAGTAGGTCGCAGCGGCGATATTGCCAAGGCGATTGCCTGCGGCGCAGATGCCGTCATGATGGGAAGTCCACTCGCTCGCGCTGCAGAGGCGCCTGGCAAGGGTTGGCACTGGGGTGCTGAAGCACACCACTCTGAACTACCACGCGGGGATAGAGTCCGTGTTGGAACGGTCGGAACTTTGCAGGAAATTCTTACTGGCCCTTCTCACACCTCGGATGGTTCTATGAATCTCTTTGGTGCGCTGCGCCGCGGTATGGCCACTTCGGGCTACTCCGACCTCAAGGAATTCCAGCGGGTAGAAGTAGTTATTCACCGTGCCTGATCTGGTCCTCGTCGTTGATTTTGGCGCCCAGTACGCCCAACTCATCGCACGGAGAGTTCGCCAAGCCAATGTTTATTCCGAGATAGTTCCTTCAACGATGTCGGTTGCCGATATGGTCGCAAAGGGCCCGAAGGCGATCATCTTGAGTGGAGGACCATCGAGCGTTTATGCCGATGGAGCCCCGACTCTTGATCCAACGCTTTTTGAACACAATATCCCTACCTTCGGCATCTGTTATGGATTCCAAGTCATGGCGGCAGCTTTGGGCGGCGTCGTAACACAGACCGGCAAATCTGAATTCGGTCGAACGTCGATGAGCCATGATGACAATTCAAAGTTGCTGCGCGGCTTAGATACCCAATCGCGAGTCTGGATGAGCCATGGCGATTCGGTGACCGCGACCCCAGCAGGATTCACTGCAACCGCTCGAACTGCAGATACTCCGATCGTCGCCTTTGAAAATAGCGACGCGAAGCTTGCCGGCGTTCAGTTTCACCCTGAAGTACTTCACTCCGAAAATGGTCAAGAGATTTTGCGCCGTTGGCTAATTGATATTGTCGGGTGCGAGCCAACGTGGACCAGTGAAAATATCGTTGCGACTGAGGTTGCGAAGATTCGTGCACTGGTCGGGGACAAGCACGTAATCTGTGGACTTTCTGGTGGAGTCGACTCGGCTGTCGCGGCTGCCATCGTTCAGAAAGCTATTGGTCCTCAGTTAACTTGCGTCTTCGTTGATCACGGCCTTTTGCGGGAAGGCGAGGCAGAACAGGTCGAGCAAGATTTTGTGGCAGCAACTGGTGTGGATCTCAAAATTATCGACGCCCGTGAAACATTTTTAAATGCGCTCGCTGGTGTAACCGATCCTGAAACCAAACGCAAGATTATTGGCGCTGAATTCATTCGCGCCTTTGAAGCGGCGGCGCGTGAAATTTCCGAACACGAGAGCGTTGATTTTCTAGTGCAGGGAACTCTCTATCCCGATGTAGTCGAATCCGGCGGCGGAACGGGCACAGCAAACATTAAGTCTCATCACAATGTCGGAGGATTGCCTGAGGATTTGCAATTCACTCTCATCGAACCGTTGCGTACGCTTTTCAAGGATGAGGTGCGTGAAGTAGGCGTAGAACTGGGACTTCCTGGGGAAATTGTCTGGCGTCAACCCTTCCCAGGTCCAGGTTTGGCTATTCGAATCATCGGCGCGGTTACTGAGAATCGTCTTAGTCTTTTGCGGAAAGCCGATTTCATCGCTCGCGAGGAGTTAAAATTAGCGGGTCTAGATCGAGAGATCTGGCAATGTCCAGTGGTACTACTTGCAGATGTACGTAGCGTAGGTGTGCAAGGCGATGGTCGAACTTATGGCCATCCCATTGTTCTCCGCCCGGTATCGAGCGAAGATGCAATGACAGCAGACTGGAGTCGATTGCCGTATGACGTACTAGAAAAGATTTCAACAAGAATTACCAATGAAGTGCGAGAAGTAAACAGAGTGACACTCGATATCACGAGTAAGCCACCTGGAACTATTGAGTGGGAGTAAAAAGTGCATCTCATTAAGAGATTGGTTGCGACAACGAGTGTTGTTGCCCTGGTTCTTTCGGTGAGTGCTGTCGCAATTTCTGAATCGAGTTATGCGCGCGGTGTCACGGCCGCTGATGCCACTGCAGTGGTGTGCGGTAAGACAAGTGCTGTTGCGCGCACTGCCACTAAAGCACCAATGCCTGATGCTAAAGCGGCGCAAGTAGATCGCACATTCACTCTCAATACCAACTGCGGCCAAATTGTATTTAAGGCCTTTGGCAAGAAGGCTCCTCTCACGGTGATTGCTATGTCATCCCTTGCAAAGAGTGGTTTCTTTGATCACACGCTCTGCCATCGCCTAACTACCGCTTCAATATTTGTGCTTCAATGTGGCGATCCAACAGCAAGCGGTTCGGGAGGTCCTCCATTTAGTTACCGGGACGAAAATCTTCCAACCGTTACAACTAACGACTACCCAGCTGGAACCATTGCAATGGCCAACTCGGGTCCAAACACCAATGGCAGCCAATTCTTTATTGTTTACAAGGACACCACCTTGCCTCCTAGTTACTCGATCTGGGGAGTAGTCACTAAGGGTCTAGATATTGTTAAGAAAGTCGCAGCTGCCGGAGTACTTGGTGGCGGAACCGATGGGACACCAAAGCAGACTATTGCTATTGAATCTGTGACTGTTAAGTAAGGTAGTTAGCCGAGCGTCACAATCTTAAAAGTTTCGGCCATACGGCCATCTGTAAGCCCGACTTCTGCACCGTTGCGGGTGCCCCACTCGCGGATGCGCTCATCGAAACCTTCGACATGTGAGGTTTGACTGGCATGCGCGGCAAGCGCCTTCATCTTCATATCAAAGGTGTCGGTGATATCTACATGGTGGTCATTGCCCTCAGACATCATGACCCAGGCTTCTTTAATGCTCCATGGCTCTAAGTGCTCGTCATGCAGTAAATCTTCAAAGGCAAAGGGATTTCCGGAGTCAGGATAAATTGCTTGAATCGCCGCTTCTCCTGCTGCGAGGTGATCGGGGTGGCTCGCTCCCAAACGATTCCAATTGCGCTCTGGGCTCTGAATCAACATTCGCTGCGGACGCACCTTGCGGATGACTCGCACGATATCTTTGCGCAGTTCGATAGTTGGGACGAGCCAACCATCGCGATAGTCCAAGAAGTGAATATCTGTAACTCCCAATACCTTGCCCGCATCAGTCTGCTCGCGACGGCGGATCTGCTTCATCTCTTCGCGGGAAATGGTCGCGTCGACCCCGCCTTGATCGCCATTGGTGCAGATGCAGTATGAGATCGCAATACCTTTTGCGGACCACTGCGCGATAGTGCCGCCAGCTCCAAAATCAAGATCATCAGGGTGCGCCGTAACAACAAGGATGCGTTCTACTTCGCTATCGAGCATAGGTTCCATGGCGCAATCCTACCGATTCGCCGTTGATAGGTAGACTCCAGATTATGTCTCTACTTGAGGGCCTCAACCCCCAGCAGCGCGAAGCCGTCATTCACCAGGGCACTCCGCTGCTTGTTGTTGCAGGTGCTGGCTCCGGGAAAACTCGAGTCTTGACGCGCCGTATTGCCTATCTATTAGGCGAACGCGGTGTCGCTCCCTATGAGGTGCTGGCGATTACCTTTACCAATAAGGCCGCCGCTGAGATGAAAGAGCGAGTTGCCGACCTAGTAGGAGATCGGGCGAAGGCGATGTGGGTCTCTACCTTCCACTCGGCCTGTGTTCGCATATTGCGCCAGGAGGCTTCGCGGCTGGGATATTCCAATTCATTTACGATCTATGACTCCAGCGATAGCGTCCGATTACTCACGGTAATTATTCGCGAACTCAACCTTGATGCTAAACAATATGCAGCCCGCGCGGTTGCCGGGCTCATCTCTGCGGCAAAGAATGAGTTGATTGGACCAGCGGACTACACCAACGCGACCACAAATCACTTCGAAGAGATCGTTGCCGAAATATTTACCATCTATCAAAAGCGTTTAGCTGCGGCCAATGCGATGGACTTTGATGATCTCATCGGCAAGACGGTAGATGTTTTGCAACGCTTCCCTGAGGCACGCGCTCGTTATCGTTCGCGCTTCCGCCATATCTTGGTCGATGAATACCAAGACACTAATCATGCACAATACATATTGATTCGCGAACTCGTAGGCGTTCCCGATGAGGGTTTTCCGTTGGCCGAGTTATGCGTCGTAGGTGATGCCGACCAATCAATTTATGCCTTTCGTGGCGCCAATATTCGCAATATTTTGCAATTTGAAGAGGACTATCCCAACGCTCGCACCGTGCTCTTAGAACAGAATTACCGTTCCACTCAAAATATTTTAAGTGCTGCCAACGCTGTGATCTCTAACAATGAGGGTCGCAAAGATAAGAATCTCTGGTCCCAAGAGGGCGCGGGCGAGGCCATCACGGGATTTGTTGCCGAGAGCGAGCACGATGAAGCGCAATTCGTAGTCGGGGAGATTCGCAGATTACGCGACGCTGCGGAATCCAATCCAGGAGATACCGCGATCTTCTATCGCACAAATGCGCAATCACGTATCTTTGAAGAAATTTTCCTACGCTCGGCCATCCCGTACAAAGTTGTGGGAGGGGTGCGATTTTATGAACGTAAAGAGGTAAAAGATTTTCTCGGTTATTTGCGCGTCTTAGTGAATCCCGAAGATGAGATTTCGCTACGTCGAATTATCAATACTCCCAAGCGTGGAATTGGCGATCGCGCGCTGGATGTCATAGATCTGCATGCTGGTACGGTTGGAATCTCCTTCTGGCGCTCACTCTGTGACGCCAAAAACGCAGCTGGAATTCCCAGTCGCTCACTCATTGCAATCAACGACTTCATTCATCTGCTCGATACGTTACGGACTCTGGTTGAAGCGCAAACTAAGCCTTCTGTAATCGCTCAGGCGGTCTTAGAGCAGAGCGGATTACTCGCAGAGCTTGTTAACAGCAATGATCCGCAGGATGAGGGACGAGTTGAGAATTTGCAGGAACTTGTTTCGGTCGCCACCGAATATGAAGAGTCCGAATTAGATGACGGTGAAGAGATATCTCTTTCTGGTTTTCTCGAAGATGTCTCGTTAGTTGCCGATTCCGATCAGATTCCCGATGGCGAAGATCACGGGGGAGTCGTAACCATGATGACCTTGCACACCGCCAAAGGTTTGGAATTCCCTACGGTCTTCTTGACGGGTATGGAAGAGGGAATATTTCCGCACTCTCGCACCTTGGGTGAGCGCTCTGAGATTGAAGAGGAACGTCGCCTGGCGTATGTGGGGCTGACGCGAGCGAGAAAGCGCCTTTACCTTTCACGTTCGGAATACCGCTCATCATGGGGTGCCCCTACCTACAACCCACCATCACGATTCTTGGCGGAGATCCCCGAGGGTGTTATCACCTGGAATGAAGGAAACTCATCGCTGAAGCCCCGCGCTGGCGCCAACCGCACCTTTGGGCCACCTCCACGCGCGACCGGAAAGAAAGTGGAATCAACGGTCGTTCTTGAAGTGGGCGATCGAGTGTCGCACGACACATTTGGACTGGGCAAAGTCACCGCCGTCTCTGGATCAGGAGATCGCGCTGAGGCCACGATTGATTTTGGCAGTTCGGGTGAGAAGCGTCTCCTGCTGCGCTACGCCCCGGTCGAGCGCCTATAAAAGGAGGCACCAAGGGCAAGTAGGATTTGCGCCTGTAGTCACTCTCTTTAATCGAAACATTCTAAAGATCGGGGTAACACGTGGATCTCTTTGAGTATCAAGCTCGAGATCTCTTTGAAGCACATAACATTCCAGTACTCGCAGGCGCGGTTGCAACAACTGCAGATGAAGCCGAACGTGCAGCTGCGACCATGGGCGGAAAAGTAGTCGTCAAGGCACAGGTAAAAGTGGGCGGCCGCGGCAAAGCGGGCGGAGTGAAATTAGCGCTCGATGCCGCAGATGCGCGCAGCAAAGCAGAAGCTATTCTCGGTATGGATATTAAAGGTCACACGGTTCATAAAGTGATGATCGCGCAAGCAGCGCCGATTGCTGAAGAGTATTACATGGCAATTCTGCTCGACCGCGCCAACCGTAATTTCTTGGTGATGGCATCGGTTGCCGGTGGCATGGAGATTGAAGAGGTCGCACATACACAACCTGAAAAGTTGGCGCGCGTGGGAATCGATCCAAACAATGGAATTTCGCGCGAGAAGGCCCTTGAAATTGTTAAAGCCGGGCAATTCCCAGAAGGCGTCGTTAATGATGTTGCAGATGTCCTCCTTAAGTTGTGGGCAGCATTTGTAGCCGAAGATGCCACTCTGATGGAG
This sequence comes from uncultured Actinomycetes bacterium, assembly GCA_903867285.1. GTDB lineage: Bacteria > Actinomycetota > Actinomycetes > Nanopelagicales > Nanopelagicaceae > PALSA-747. Next base: position 11,842 of record CAIPQX010000066.1, read on the forward strand.
ATCAATCCGCTGGTGAAGACAGAAGATGGCCGCATCATTGCACTTGATGGAAAAGTTACTCTCGATGACAATGCAGATTTTCGTCATCCTGCGCATGCAGATCTAGTAGATCATGCAGCAGCCAATCCGCTGGAAGCCGCGGCAAAGGAGAAGAACCTCAACTACGTCAAGCTCGATGGCGAAGTTGGAGTCATCGGAAACGGTGCTGGACTTGTAATGAGTACTCTCGACGTCGTCGCCTACGCCGGTGAAAAGTATGGCGTGAAGCCTGCAAACTTCTTGGATATCGGCGGCGGAGCCTCTGCAGAGGTGATGGCTGATGGACTTTCGATCATCCTCGGCGATGCCGATGTACGAAGTGTCTTTGTCAATGTCTTTGGTGGAATCACAGCGTGTGATGCCGTAGCAAATGGAATTGTTAAAGCCCTAGAGATGTTGGGTGATAAGGCTACGAAGCCAATCGTCGTCCGCCTCGATGGCAACAACGTGCTCGAAGGGCGCAGAATTTTGAATGAAGCGGCGCACCCATTGGTGCAACAGTTAGACACCATGGATGGGGCAGCTGCAAAGGCTGCAGAATTGGCGGCGAAGTAAATGGCTATCTTCATCAATAAAGAGAGCAAAGTTATTGTTCAAGGAATGACAGGTTCTGAAGGAACCAAACACACTGGACGCATGCTCAAGTACGGCACCAATATTGTCGGCGGAGTAACTCCGGGCAAAGGTGGCCAGAGCGTTGAAATAGAGGGAAAGACACTTCCTGTATTTAATAGCGTTGCTGAAGCCGTTGCCGCAACGGGTGCAAATGCTTCCGTGGTATTCGTTCCACCGAAATTCGCTAAAGCGGCCGTTATGGATGCCATCGATGCCGCTCTTCCACTCGTTGTAGTTATAACCGAGGGAATTCCAGTTCACGATGCTGCAGTTTTCTACGCGCATGCCGAAAGCAAAGGAACGACGCGACTTATCGGTCCTAACTGCCCAGGTCTGATCAGCCCAGGACTTTCCAACATTGGAATTATTCCTGGTGATATCACCGGCCCAGGAAGAATCGGACTTGTTTCAAAGTCAGGAACACTTACCTACCAAATGATGTACGAATTGCGCGATATCGGATTCAGTACCGCAGTAGGAATTGGTGGGGATCCAATTATCGGAACCACGCACATCGACTGCCTGCGCGCCTTCCAAGATGATCCTGATACCGATGCGATTGTGATGATCGGTGAAATCGGAGGCGATGCTGAAGAGCGCGCCGCTGCATTCATCTCCGAATATGTCACCAAGCCAGTTGTTGGTTATGTTGCCGGCTTTACTGCACCTGAAGGTAAGACCATGGGCCATGCTGGTGCGATCGTCTCCGGCTCCTCTGGAACTGCCGAAGCGAAGAAAGTTGCCCTGGAAGCAGCAGGAGTTAAAGTTGGCAAAACGCCGAGTGAGACCGCGGCCCTGATGCGTGCGATCCTCAACGGATAAAAATGGTTGCCAGCGCTCTGGGGGTCTCGTTTCGGCAGGCCTTTCGTAGCGTCTCTTTAACGCTCTTCCCACTCGCTTTCATCGCCCTCTTTACCTGGGCTAGCGCGGGCAGCACCAGCGGAAATACCAGTGATCCCGTACGAGCTTCGGCCTGGCTCTTCTTGGGGGCGCACCTCATTCCATTTTCTCTACCCACGGGCAAGCTCACGGTGCTTCCGCTCTTAGCCGTCATCTATCCGATGTGGGCAATCCGTCGCGGCCTGCCTACGGTGGAGGCGGCATTTAACAAGATCAATGGTGCGCGTTTGGTTTACGCCTTTTGGTATGCGCTCCTATGTGAACTTTTAGCGCTCGCTTCTATGCACCACGGGGTATCGGCAAATCTATATCTGACTCCATTGATGACTTTCATCATTGCCATGGTAGCGACACTTAAATTTGATCGCTATCACAACCGCACTCTGTATTTCGCGCTCTATCTCTTCGCGCTTACTCTCGGGTGCGCCGCGCTGGTCTTTGCCTTCTCGCTCTATGGGCACTGGAATGAGATGAAGAGCATCACGGTTGTTCTAGGCGGGGGAGTTGTTGGTGGAATCTTATTAACCCTTCTGCAGATCCTCTATCTTCCAAATATTGCACTCGCAACGCTTTCCTACTTAACCGGGATCGGCTTCTCTTTTGGATCCCACTCAACTATTAACGCCACGCAGGTAACGATCGGTCAGGTGCCGGCCCTGCCCTTTGTTTCGGCCCTGCCCACTGGAATTCATAAAGAGTTGAATTATGGGATTGCTTTCTGGGGACTGCTTTTCATCGCCCTCTTTATATTTATACAAAAGAGCGAGAGATCAATTCTTCGCATCACCAGAGATCTCTTCGCACAGGGAATTAGATTTTTCATCGTTATTGCCGTCATCGCATATCTCTCTGCTGGCGAATTATTGACTGATAGCTTGAACCCTGTCGGAGTCATTTGGTGGCGCTTTGTTGCATATCTCGCCGCGGCATTTATCAGCGCTTCCATTGTTGCAATTTATCTTCCGGCACTTCTTCGCAGAGCGCTACATCGTGGCTAAACGCATATTGCTCATGGCCTCGGGTGGCGGATCACTTGCAGCTGCCATTCTCGAAGCGCAGGACGCTGGTCAGCTTGACCTTGAATGTGTTGGACTCGTGAGCGACAAGCAATCACCAGCGCTGGACATTGCGCGCCGATATGGAATTCCTGATCTTTATCTTCCTATGCGCAGTGATCGCACCCAGTGGGATCAAGAGATATTTGATCGCGCCCAGGGACTTTCACCCGATCTGATTGTGAGCGTGGGGTTTATGCGAATCCTGTCACCGCGATTTGTTTCAGCCTTCAAAGTTATAAATACCCACCCTTCGCTCCTGCCCCTCTTTCCCGGAGCGCACGCGGTTCGAGATGCCTTAATGGCTGGAGTGGAGACCACTGGAACGACCGTTCATTGGGTAGACGCTGGCTTAGATACCGGAGCTGTAATTTCTCAGCGCGAAGTAGCGGTTTTTCCAGGCGATGATGAGGCCACCTTGCACGAACGCATTAAGATTGCCGAACGAGCACTCATAGTTGAGACGCTCGCTGGTTATGGAAA
>CAIPQX010000067.1 GCA_903867285.1 uncultured Actinomycetes bacterium
GCGCGGCGGCGACAACCTGTTCAATCGAGGTTGTGCCCAGGGTAGATAGCGTGAAGGGAATTCCATACTTTGCAGCAGCCCGTGCTCCGGCAATCTCTCCTTCGGTATGCATCATGCGAGTAAATCCAGTCGGTGCGATTCCTACTGGCATCTGGAATTGCTCGCCCAAGACCTGACACTCCAGCGAAGCGTTCGAGACATCTTTAAGAATATTGGGGCGAAATTCCAAGTCTAGGAAAGCTTGGCGTGCACGCTCTAAAGTGACTTCTGATTCAGCAGCGCCGTCGGTGTAATCAAAAGGGCCCGCCGGTGTGCGCTTCTTGGCGATCTCTCGTAGATCCCAGATCGTTAATGCGCTGGCTAAGCGTTTCTCTTTTCTATGCAAGGTCGGCGGCGTAAAACGGAGCAGGGGAGCGAGCTCTGAAACCTTGGGGAATTGGCGCTTAACATTAGGAATTTCCACGCATTTCCTCTCTACCTTTAGGGTGAAATCATATAGGATTTTAGGAGATTGGCAAAGGTCTTTGTACCAATCACCACTCCCTGCGCCTAACTAAACGATCGTTCTGCCCACAATGCCTTCCGGAACACTGACTTGATCTTCACGCTGAGTGAAAGGCCACTCATAGCTTGGTTGATTGGCAAAGCGCTTAATGTGCATCACAATCGCGGCGCTCGCCTGTGGAGCAAGATCAACTTGAATATGTGGGCCGCTAACACGAGTAGGTGCTTCCCCGTTAACACTGACCTCCAGGATTTGGTGTTCACCAAAAGCGCCCGCTTGAATGATCGTACTTCTGGTGGCTACCAGAGAAGTATTCACCAGAGTGAGCTCGATGGAGTCGGCTGTAATATTTTTTACAAGGGCGGAAATATCGCTCGGCAGACCTGGTCGAGACCCAGCGATATCAAAATAGCGAACCGCGACATGAAGATGTCCTCCGTGATACGCCGGCATTGGCCCACCAAGAGTTAAGTGGACAAGAGCCTCGAGAATGGCTGGCTGCAAAATTTGCCAGTCATGAATCGACATCGCCTCGCGATAGTGATCCATTGTGTATGGATCCCATTCTGCGCTGCGAAATCTCTTTATCTGAAATTCAACCGCCTCGATATTGTTCTTCAAAATACGTTCCGGATAATCGCTCATCCGCCCCTGAATATATGAATACCAGGCCGCCGTGTGCTGGGGACGCGCGCTGCCCAAGACGTATCCCTCGGTAGATAATTCATCATTGCTCTGATGCCAAGCACGATCGACTCGCTCTGCATCCTTTTCATCCATCGATATGTTCCACACAATAATGGGATCGATCGCCCTCTGAATCCGATAGTCGCGCCAGCCCGCGTCGAAATGGCGATTTGGAAGTTTGACGACGCCCTCTTCTTCCTTGCGCATCTCCCAAAGTAAGTCTATTTGTGAACGACAGAGATCTAAGTGTCTCATTTCACCCTGGGTGAGAAGAACTGCATTTGCCCCGGCAACAGTAAGAGGTTCGAGGATCGTCAGTGCCCCGTGCGGCCAGCGCCAGCCGTAATATCCACCCCACCACTTACCATCATTGTAAGTTCCAATTTCACCATCGAGGCCGATGTTATCTGGGATGATTCCGCCATTTCTTGCGGTGCGCTCTTCCCAAGCGGCCAGATACTTCAAAACCCAATCCTTATATTTTGGATCTTGATCATATAAATATGCATGGGTAGCAATTCCCGTTGCTGTGAGATTTACCGGAACGTCGCCGCGTCCCATGCGTTGATTAATCTTTTCAAGTATCTCTTTGTAAATAATGTCATCGTGCCAGGGTGTTCGCTTTTGATAAGGGTCTTGACCAGGTAAATCTTCGAAGGGAGGAAGGTACTCTTCAAGAATTTCACGATTTGGTCCCCAGTCTTCC
>CAIPQX010000068.1 GCA_903867285.1 uncultured Actinomycetes bacterium
ACATCGGCAAGAATTGCAACCCTGTCACAATTCCAAGTTCAGAACCGCCTCTATGAAGATCGCTGACGACCAACCAATCTTGTGCAACCCGCTGCGCCCACGTGCCAATATTCGAACCCCTGTTGGCGGCGAAGAAGAGTCGGAAATTGCGATGCTTGAAGGAGCGCAACGCCCCTTCGTCAGATGACATATCGCAAGTCTACAAGCGTTCTCTTATGGCTCAGGAAGTATGCTCGCCTAGTGAGACAGACACTTCCGATCGTGATCTTAGGAACCTCTGCTTGGTTCATCGCGCTCGTTATTGAATTGGCCACCAACGCCAAGAGCACATCAATCTGGATCTGTCTGGTGGGAATCGGTTTGGGCTTAGTTGGATCTGGCTACATCGTGCGCGGCATGCGCAGGAAACGATAAGAAACCCCTCAAGGAGTTAACCCTCGATCTGTCCCGCAATTCCGCGCAAAACTTTTCCTAAGCGCTCTGCTTCAACATTTGTTGGATAGCGACCATGTCGTAGGCCATTGCCAACCTTATCGAGCATCTTGATGCTGTCTTCAATGATGGTCGCAAGGTCATCAGCGTTAATGCGGGTGTTAGCCACTACCGAAGCAGGTTCTTCAATGATTCGAACAGAGAGGGCTTGTGGGCCGCGACGACCTTCGGCAACTCCAAATTCAAGTTTGGTTCCTGGCTTGACCGATGGAACTCCAGTTGGCAGGGCAGAGGCGGCGAGATAAACATCTTCGCCCTCTTCCGATGAGATAAAGCCAAATCCCTTTTCGAGGCTGAACCACTTAACGCGACCAATAGGCATTAGCTTCTCCCTTCATGAGCTCGCAATTATCGCCCGAGGGGCGTTAATAAGGCCAGCGCTTCCGCTGGCAAGAGGATTAGTTTAACGGATGAAGCGCTCTGCTCGTGCAGAGAAATTAGGCTATTCGGGAACGATGAGAGCTTGCGAGTGCGCGCCACAACCATGATCGACCGATACCACGCGGGCATCTTCTGGTGAGAGCGCGTTGGCGCAGACGCCGAAGGCGGAACGGAGCGAGCCGGCGATCGGAATGAAGAATCCACAACCATGACAGGGCAGGGGCGCATATTGTGCGATGGGAGTGTTTGGTCCGCGGTCGCCCTCATACCAGCGCTTGCTGGCGGCATCGCGTCCCACGATCGAGAGCACGCGAGCCCGGCCCAGTCCTAATTCGATCTGTTCTGCGAGTACTAAATCTTCTTCTCCGGGAAGTGCCTCAAAGCCAGGCACCAGACGGAGATCATCAGCAGAAGTTGGGACGATATCACCGACGCCGACATCACCTGGTTCTAGACGTTCCTTGTAAGGGATCCACTCTGGTGCAACGAGAGATTCTGTTCCCGGAAGGAGCACTACATCGGCAATCGTTGCCAACGCTGCATCATCGACCTTGATGATGGTGACAGCCCAGCGCCATCCCCCATATCCGGGGAGGGATGATTCAAAGAGATAGGTGGCTATACGTTCATCCTCTTGGTCGATGGAGACCAGAGCGCCTACAAATTTCGAGTTGCCGGAATCCTCGACCGCAGCGTTGCGAGCGATTTCAAGCGCATTAAATTTGTCGGTCATGGGGCTAGGGTAATGCGAAACGGCCCCCCAAGAAAATTGG
>CAIPQX010000069.1 GCA_903867285.1 uncultured Actinomycetes bacterium
ATCACGCCGCCACAATTTGGGTCGACGACTGGATTGGCACTGGGAACCGGTACTGCACTCGGGGGTGGCTCTACATCGCTCTCTGGTGGAACGACGACTCCGGTCACGCCTGCTGCTACACCAACACCTGCATCGACAAAAAAAGCCACGACGACTCCGACAAAAAAAGCGACAAAGACTCCGACAAAGACACCAACGAAGAAACCTACAGGTGGAACGAAGGCGACTACGCCGCCTCCGGCATCAACTCCCACTCCAGTTTCCACGCCTAATCCGGCGGGCGTCAGCGGCACATTCACCGGTGCTCAGGGCAATACTCGTTTTGGCCCAGTACAGGTGCAAATCACCGTTGTTAATGGAAAGATCACAAACGCTGTTGCTCTTACCTATCCAACTGGATCGTTTCGCGATCAACAGATCAACCAGCAAGCGATTCCGTACTTGATCCAAGAGACCTTGGCAGCGCAATCTGCAAATATTCAAGGTGTTGGTGGCGCTTCATATACTTCACAAGGATGGGCTAATTCATTGCAATCTGCGTTGACGAAAGCAGGTTTGTAATTGGTCGAGAGAGCACATACAACAGCTGAGATTGATGTCTGGGGCACCATTCTCTACATCGAGGTGGCCTCCACCAAAGTTGGTTTGGATGAACTCAACGCCGGTCTAGCTCAAGTCATTGATTATGTTCGGTTGATTGACGAAGAGTTTTCAACTTACAAACCCACGTCCCAGGTCTCGCAGATTCGACGCGGTGAGTTAAAGATTGAAAATGCATCGGCACAGATGCAAGAGGTCTGGCACCTCTGCGAGGTTGCTCGCGTACTTACAGATGGTTCCTTTGATCCCTGGGTTGTTAAAGGTGGCTACGACCCGTCTGGTTACGTAAAAGGATGGGCGGCAGAAGGTTGCGCCCGAATCTTGCAGCGCCATGGGGCAGAAAATATTCAGGTGAATGCCTCGGGGGATTTATATCTTGCCGGCGGCTACGAGAACGGTAAGCCGTGGGCGATCGGCGTGCGCAGCCCCGAGAATAAATTTGAAGTCCTCAAAATATTTGAGATCTACGAGGGCGCGATTGCTACATCGGGTACCTACGAGCTTGGTGCTCACATCAAGGATCCACATTCTGGGTTGATCGCGATTGGTGCCCGCAGCGCCACGGTGCTCGGGCCAGATGGTGGGCTCTGTGATGCCCTGGCAACCTCTCTGATCGTCGCCGGCCAGGATGGGGCTGCCTACTTCACCAAGCCTGAACTGGCTGAATACAAGGTCTGGGTCATCAATCGAAACGAAGATACCGCTTGGAGTATCGCCGAGCCTTCCGCCTAATTCTCAGGTAATTAACAGTAAAAGGCTGGTTTAATCACAAGAACGTTATCTAGGGTGAGGGAATGAATAAATCCCGACTCCGAATCTTGATAATAAATCTAGTAATCATCGTGGCGATCGCTTCGGTCGGCTTTTGGGGGTATTCCTCCCTTCATCCTAAAGCGGCCCCGGTAGCGCTCTCCACTGTCACCGTTACACGTGGTGACGTGTCATCAACTGTATCTTCTTCGGGAACCGTTATTAGCCCCAGTGACATTGCGCTCGCTCCAACAACTTCTGGCACTCTCGCTAAACTGAATGTCAAAGTTGGACAATCTGTTTCAGCAGGCCAAGTTTTGGCTCAGATGGACACAACAAGTTTGAGCAGTGCGCTCGCACAAGCGGAGTCGAGCTTGGCGCAGGCACAAGCTAATTTGGCGGCAATCAGCACAACAGTTGCGACATCTTCATTGCAACTGCAGAACGATCAAACTGGCGTCACAACTGCGCAGAATAATTTGGCATATCAACAAACCCTGATCGCAGCGGCGCAAACTACAGATGCGAACAATATTGCTGCGGCACTCAATAAGTTGAACAACGACAAGATCACAACTACGCAAAACGTCGGGCTGTACCAAGCCAGCGTCGACACCGCGAAGAATTCTTTGGCAAATGCGCAATTGACATACAACAATTACGAAGGCTTATATGGGCCTGCTGGAATTACTCCCGCTTTCTGTGCCTCAATCAATACGATTAACGCTAACTGCACCACTCTTACGCAAGATCAAAGTGCGGTAACGGCGGCGCAAACCTCATATAACAATTCTCTGATTACCCAACAGCAAAGTTTGGCAAAGGATGTGCAAACGATTGCTGCTGACGAACAGAGTTATTCTGATGCGCAGTCAACTGCCGCACTGAACACCAAGAAGAATGCGCAAACACTTGCGAGTGCTCAGGCATCTATTGACTCAGCACAATCTGCACTCAAGTTATATCAACTTCAGAACAACGGGTCGGCAACTGCAACTTCTACTACTGTAGATCAAGCACAAGTGACCGTTGCCCAAGCTAATCTGGTAATCGCACAAAAGAACTTGGCTGGCGCGACCGTAGTTGCCCCAGTATCGGGAAAGATTGCTTCGATATCTAACACATTGATTGGTGCAAATATCAGTCCAAATGTGACGCCTACCAATGGGGCAACTGGAGCTACCGGCTTCATTGTGCTGACCAATGTTGGTGGGTTGCAGGTCACCGCCGGTTTTTCGGAGTCGGATGTGGCGAAGATTTCAGTCGGTCAGAGCGCTTCTATGGCCTTTACCGCACTTCCTAATGCACTTGGCGATGCCAAGGTATCTGCTGTTGCCTTGTTGCCAACCACATCAAGTGGCGCCACGACCTATACCGTGACCTTCCAACTAACAGGCAAAGTCGCTGGTCTTAAGCCTGGGATGACTGCCACCGCAACCGTGATTGTCGCTGACTCACCTAATGCCATTTCGGTGACATCGCGTGCAGTTACGACTCGCGGCACGCGCACAACCGTTAACGTTGTAACAACAGTAGGCGGAAAGAAAGTCGAAACTCCAACAACTGTTCTCGTAGGTATCGTCGGTGATTCGAGTGACGAAATTTTGTCAGGACTTAAAGTCGGACAGCTCGTTGCTCTACCTGCTGTCGTAAGTTCATCCTCATCACTCACCGGTGTCCCTTCTGTCCTAGGTGGCGCGGGAATCACCGGCGCAACTGGCGGTGGAGGCCGTGGAGGCGGCGGCGGTGGAGGCGGTGCGGGCGGTGGATTCGGTGGTTGATAAGTTACCTGTCATAGAAGTTCGCGACGCCATAAAGCGTTATGGTGTTGGTGATGCATCGATCTTCGCTCTCAATGGTGTGAGTCTGACCATAGAAGCTGGCGAATATGTAGCAATCATGGGTCCATCGGGTTCGGGTAAATCCACCCTGATGAACATCTTGGGCGCACTCGACAACATGACCAGCGGCGAATACTTCTTGGATGGCATCGAAATTTCTTCGATGGATGAAATCCATCTTTCGATCGTCCGCGGCCGAAAGATCGGATTTATTTTCCAATCTTTCAACTTGATTCCGCGGACGACCGCTATTGCGAATGTCGAACTACCGATGGCATATCAAGGCGTTAAGACCAAGGAGCGTCGTGAACGCGCCCTGGTAGCACTTGATGTTGTCGGACTCGGCGATCGCATCAATCACGAGCCAACAGAGTTATCTGGTGGACAGCAACAACGCGTAGCAGTGGCACGTGCCCTCGTTACTCGCCCCGCACTTCTTTTGGCCGATGAGCCAACTGGCGCCCTGGATTCTAAATCGACGGCGGACTTGTTGGACCTTTTCGATCAGATCAATGCCGCGGGACGCACCGTCGTTGTTATCACCCACGAACTCGATGTTGCGCACCGTGCCAAGAGAATTATTCGTATGCGCGATGGCAAGATCGTCAGCGATGAACTCAATAAGGAGCGCGTCGCATGAGTGTCTTTGAAATCGTTCGCTTCGCAATCCGCGGACTCTTCACTAACCGGCTCCGTACCTTTCTCACCGTTCTAGGCATCACTATCGGTGTTGCATCGGTGATTATTTTGCTTGCGGTCGGCAACGGCTCTAGTAAGGCGATCCAGGCTTCCCTTGACCGCCTTGGTACCAACTCCCTGCAGGTCCGATCGGGAGGTGGGGGCTTTGGTGCTCGCGCCCGCGCGAGTGCTTCATCCCAAAAACCATTAACGATTTTGGATGCCGCAGCGCTGATGGATAAGACCCAGGCTCCGGATATCCTGCAAGTTGCGCCCATCGCTTCTACCAACGGAACTTGCGTTGTTGGAGCTAGCACAACTACTCCATCTACCTTTTATGGAACGTGGCCCGCCTACTATAAAGCGAGCAATACCTCGATCCAGTCTGGCTCCTATTTCACCAATGATGATGTGACACAGGGACGGCGGGTTGCTCTCATTGGGCAGACGACTGCAACTGCGCTCTTCGGTACTACAAGTCCAATTGGACAGACAATGCGCTGCTCCGGAATCGAATTCACAGTTATCGGTTTGACGACTGTTAAAGGTGCATCTGGTTTTCAAGATGGGGACAGTTTGGTTTTGATTCCAATCACAACGATGGAAAATTCCATCACGGGTAATCAACCGTTATCGAGCATCATCGTTGAAGCTACAAATTCAAAGACGACAGATGCTGCGCAAACCGAACTCACCACGATTCTTGATGCCAGGCATGGGATCTCTGGCCGCAAGACCGCAGATTTCAGTGTTTTTAATCAGGCATCACTTCTGACAACGGCCTCAACGAGTTCAAAGACATTCACCACTCTGCTAGGAATGGTTGCCGCGATCTCACTATTAGTCGGCGGTATTGGAATCACAAACATCATGTTGGTTACAGTCATCGAACGAACTCGCGAAATCGGTATCCGTAAGGCTATTGGCGCTCCTAAGGGCGCGATCTTGAGTCAGTTCTTGATCGAAGCAACGATATTGTCGGTCTTAGGTGGGGCGCTCGGAGTTTTGGTGGGATTTATAGGAAGCCACTTCACCATCGCCGGCACAAAGCCAGTCATCGTTCCAGCATCTGTCTTTTTGGCCTTCGGAGTAAGCATCTTGATCGGTGTCTTCTTCGGTGGCTACCCAGCATCACGCGCAGCATCACTACGACCAATCGAGGCACTCCGTCATGAATGATGAAATAACTCCCGACGCACCGAAGTTTGATCTCTTCGCTACCGAGGTTGAAGACAACCTCAAGGAAGAGCTCGCTAAGGGCACATTCCAATGGACCAACAAGTACACCAAAGGGCTAGGTATCCTCTTTGTGATTGTCGGGCTGCTTTCGGTTGGTACTTGGTATGGTCACTACGAAGCTGGTAAGTCAGCGACAGTTTCCGGAGCATCTTCCTTCGCCTCGCTCCGTGCCTCTTTCGGTGGGGGCGGAGCTGGTGCAACAGCCGGGACAGGCGCTGCAGCAGGTGGCTTTGGTGGATTCGGTGGCGGCGGAACTCGCATCACTGGCACTATCAAATCTGTTAAGGGATCGTCGGTAACGATCACCTTGGATGATCCAACCCAAGCCTCTTCACTTGCAGCCGGTGATGCAACACGCATCACCGATACAGGTGCAGGGGCCGCGGGCGGGACGACTCCATCTGGAACAACTGCTGGCGGAACAACTGCTGGCGGAACAACTGCTCC
>CAIPQX010000070.1 GCA_903867285.1 uncultured Actinomycetes bacterium
GCATTTTGATAATGAGAGCGACGAACTACATCATCGATTGTCAGAAGAACTTGAGAAGCAATAATGTCGTGGCTATCAAATGCCTTGTTGTAGCTTGCGATCAATCGACCTTGTCCGACGGAAGCAACCGCCTGTTGTGTGGCCAAATCTTTTGGCCGAACCTTTAAACCAAGTGGGGCGAGTCCAGCGGCAATAGCACCAGATGAGACGAGGACTACTTCCGCTCCGCGATCACGTAACTGTGCCACGACATTTACAAGAGATTCAACGGCGCTCTCATCTAATTCATCTCCAGCACTGCCAGTGAGCGTCGAAGATCCAACTTTAATTACTATCCGCTTAGCGTTGGTAATTACCTTACGTACCACGAGTCAGCCTTGGATCCTTGGGGATTTTGGATCAGCCGCGCTGTATTCCCATTGCATAGCAATTTCATCTTCTGAAAGTTCATCAACATCATCTTCAATGTATCGACCGGCCCAAGGTGATTCCAGACGAAGATCGGTTCCCCGCGGGCTCGCCAATAGTTCTGCGCCGGCCTCGATAGAAGGTTCCCAATCGAAGATAACAGCCTTATCTCCAGTACCAATTCGAACTTCTGACTTTGGTCTTGCTCCCTTTTTAAAGAGATCCTTTTCAACACCCAGCGCAGCAAGTCGATCGGCTAAGTAACCGACGGCTTCAGCATTGCCGAAATCGGTCTGGCGAACAAAGCGCTCTGGCTTATCACCCGTAACGGTAAATGAACCATCTTCATTCTTAACAACTTTAAAGCCATTGTCATTGATCGCTAGTGGACGCAACACGATACGAGCCTTAACCTCTTTCGCCTTATTGCGGCGCTCTTCTTGAATGATGCGAGCCATTCCGTAATTAAGTTCTGTTAAGCCTAAGTGAGCGGCGGCCGAGACTTGAAAGACCTCATATCCGCGCGCTTCAAAGAGAGGTTGGACCATATCGGCCATCGCCTTACCATCGGGAAGATCGACCTTATTGAGAGCGATGATGCGAGGACGTTCTGATAATCCACCGTAATGTGAAAGCTCTTCTTCGATAATGTCGAAGTCACGAACTGGATCGCGATCTGTTTCGAGCGTGCCACAGTCGAGAACATGGACGAGCGCTGCGCAACGTTCCACATGGCGCAGGAATTCCAAGCCCAAACCCTTACCTTGCGAAGCACCAGGAATAAGGCCTGGTACATCGGCAACGGTGAAGCGCGTATCTCCTGCTTGAACCACACCGAGGTTGGGCACCAACGTGGTGAAGGGATAATCCGCGATCTTGGGACGAGCAGCTGAGATCGAAGCAATAAGTGATGACTTACCGGCGCTGGGATAACCAATTAATCCAATATCTGCAACGCTCTTAAGTTCAAGAAGAAGCGTGCGCTCTTCTCCCTCTTCGCCTTTGAGCGCGAATCCAGGGGCGCGACGTTTGCGCGAAGCAAGCCCAGCATTACCAAGCCCACCCTTTCCACCTTGCGCAGCGATAAAGCGAGTTCCGGCACCAACAAGATCCGCCAGCGTTGTTCCAAGAGCATCTTTAACGACTGTTCCATTCGGAACAGACATAATTAAATCGCCGCCTTCGCCACCGTTGCAGTAATCGCCGTAACCTGGACGTCCGTTACCGGCTCTGCGATGTGGTGAGTGGTGAAAATCGAGAAGAGTTGTGACGTTGTCATCTACAACGAGAACGATGTCGCCGCCACGTCCGCCATTACCACCGTCGGGACCGCCGAGTGGGACAAATTTTTCACGGTGAATAGAGACGCAACCATCTCCCCCGCTACCTGCAGAGGCGTGCAGTGTTACGCGATCAACGAATGTAGCCATCAGCACTCCTCCTTCTTGCTAGAAAAATAAAAGCGGGCCCGCAGTCGCGGACCCGCCAAAGTAATTTTGTGCGAGTTAGGCGACAGGGACTACTACCGGGACGACATTTACAACCTTGCGTCCGCGAGCCTTACCGAATTCAACTGCACCTGCTGCCAGCGCGAACAATGTGTCATCTTTTCCGATGCCAACATTCTTGCCTGGGTGGAAAACTGTTCCGCGTTGGCGGACCAAGATCTCGCCACTCTTTACTACCTGACCACCAAAACGCTTGATGCCGAGGTACTGAGCATTTGAATCGCGACCGTTTCGAGTGGAGGAGACTCCCTTTTTACTTGCCATCTCTTACTCGCCTCCTTAGTTATTAATCGCGGTGATTTTTACCCGCGTGAGTTGGGAACGGAAACCTGAACGACGGCGATAGCCGGTCTTATTCTTGTAACGAAGGATGTCGATCTTTGGACCCTTCGTCTCTTCAATGATTTCGCCTGTGACCTTGGTGTTAGCCAAGA
>CAIPQX010000071.1 GCA_903867285.1 uncultured Actinomycetes bacterium
CAAGTCCAGGATTTGAGCATTGGACTGCAGCATCTGTCTCTAAAAATTGGACAGATCTCTGTTCGCCATAAATTGCCGCCAGCCACTTCTCTTTATTCGCGCCGCAACTGAGCAACTTAAAAGAGTTGAGGATCAAGTCTCCAGTCGAAGCGGGCTGCCAGATTTGGTAGCTTAAACCGGTCTGTGCATCCACATATTTATTACCCGAGCCCACCGCGCTGGCGGCAGTTAATGAGCTGGCAAGCAAAATCAAGGGGAGAATCGCACCAATGGCTATCTTTCGCATATCTCGATCGTACCCTGCCAACAGTTGGTGCTTCCCAATAGAGCAGGTGTCGTTGCTTACCTCTTGGAGAGTGAAAGCAAGGTATCCAAGGTGAGAATCTCCCCTTTTTCATCTGAAAGTTTCTTCTCGATTCGCGCCGCCAAGGCAAGAAATACCGCCGCGGTAGTGAGCGCATCTCCCAGTGCATGATGCGGAGTATGCACGGGCAAATTCAATTTTCGCGCCAAGAATTCTAAGGAAGGTTCATGGCCATTGTCTTTATCGGCATAACCGGCATAGCGCGCTAGAGCGGCGGTATCGATTACCCCTTTCGGGTATTTATATCCATAGCGCGCCATGCGATGTGAGAGAAAAGCTTTCTCTACCCAACTGGCATGGGCTATTAAATACTTACCTTCTATGTACTCGATCAAACTGGGAATAACGATCTCGGCAGATTTAGCGGTTGCCAGATCTACTCCGCGCAAACCATGAACTTGAATCGAAGAATGAGAAGGTTCCTTAGAAGGAGCGATCTCTTCATAAAAATTGCCGACACCCTTGAATCGACCCTCAATAATCGTGACTGCTCCGACCGAAATAACTTCATCGGTGTGCAGATCTAGGCCAGTAGTCTCAACATCGACGGCACAATACAAGTAGCTACGCCAACTAAGATCAGGTTTCTTGCGGAGCAAACTCACGGCAACCGCCTCATCCACTCACTCTCCATCTTGGACTGGATGCCAGAAATCGCACGGAAAGTTTCGCGCAGATGTCGGCGGGTTAAAGAATCCAAAGAATCCGGCGAGATCCATGTCGTAGGGCGCCGTCCATCTCGAATCGCTGCGATCTCTTCATCAAAGACCAGTTGATGTATACCCGTGAATGCGGTGGTGAGAATTTCGGGCTCCTCGCCGAGCAAGAGTCCGGCGTCGCTAGCCCGCCCAATGCGTTCCAGAGTCCCGCCTCGGACATCCCCCTGCACAATTGCCATCCACCGTGCCAGTGATGCGATTGGTACCAATCCACCTAACTTAAGGTTGAGTCCTCCTCGGTTTTCTCCACCTTGATCTACGATGAAATCCTTCACAAATCCGATCGGTGGCTTCTTGGCTACCGCAAAGCGCAACGCATCTGAAAGGTACTCGTGGCTGCGTGTGGTTTCCCGAATATTCTCCATGATCGTTCTACCAAGAATTGGT
The DNA here is from genome assembly GCA_903867285.1 of uncultured Actinomycetes bacterium. Lineage (GTDB taxonomy): Bacteria > Actinomycetota > Actinomycetes > Nanopelagicales > Nanopelagicaceae > PALSA-747. The sequence goes on from CAIPQX010000071.1 coordinate 1,471, forward strand.
TGCGTTAGGGGTTGATTATCAGCAGCGATGGACGAGAGTAGAAGTGCGCCGGCGCGGGTTGGGTCCGAGAGCCAGGCGCTAGAAACTTCAATCCAGGCCGATCTCGATCTACTAAAGAGCGCGTTATCCGCATTGGCCCCATTGGGACA
>CAIPQX010000072.1 GCA_903867285.1 uncultured Actinomycetes bacterium
AGTGACTAAGTTAATTGTTGCTTGCCAGCAACGAGTTGAAGTTCGTGTTGAACCATGAGACATGCTAATTGCGGGGCCAAAGTTGAAGGCTGCCAATTTAGTACACTTTTGGCTTTTGAATAATCTCCAATTAAATTATCGACTTCCGTAGGTCTTAAATATCGTTCATCAAATTCAACATATTTTTCCCAATCAAGTTTCACTTCAGCAAATGAAAATTTGAGGAAATCACGGACTGAGTAACCCGTATTTGTAGCTAACACGTAATCACCTGGCTCATTGTGCTGGAGCATGCGCCACATGCCTTCTACGTACTCAGGGGCATATCCCCAGTCGCGAATTGCATTTAGATTTCCGAGTAGTATCTTCTTCTGTTCACCTTGTGCGATTTTTGCTACACCTTGCGCTATCTTTCTTGTTACGAAAGTATCACCGCGGCGCTCCGATTCGTGATTGAAAAGAATGCCATTACATGCAAAGAGCCCGTAAGCCTCGCGGTAATTTCGCGTCATCCAATAACTGTAAAGCTTAGCGATTCCGTACGGGGATCTTGGAGAAAAGGGGCTTTCTTCATTTTGTGGTGGTGGAGTTCCACCAAACATTTCAGAGGAGGAGGCTTGATAGAATTTACAATTTACCTGTGTTATGCGGACAGCTTCGAGCAGGCGCGTTGTACCCATTCCAGCGGTATCTCCGGTGTATTCTGGCTCATCAAAAGAGACACGTACATGGGATTGTGCTGCTAAATTATAGATTTCGTCTGGCGCAATCTTCGCAATTAAAGTAACTAATCGAGAGCCATCGGTCATATCTGCGTAGTGCAGGAAGAGTTTCACCTCGTGTATTTCTGGGTCAGCCATTAAGTGGTCGATACGGTCGGTATTGAACGACGACGATCTGCGAATTAATCCATGGACTTCGTAGCCTTTGGAAAGCAAAAGTTCTGCCAGATAGGACCCATCTTGGCCAGTTATGCCTGTGATAAGTGCCTTTTTCATTTATTCTCCTGGCTAATTCCGAGTTGTGGATGATTTAACCATATTTCATGATTAAATTGTCTCAAATGGCGAATATGAATGTATTTGATCCTAACTCTCGGATATATATAGCAGGACATCGAGGGTTGGTGGGTTCTGCCATTTGGAAGTATTTCTCCTCCTTGGGGTATCAGAATCTGATTGGACATTCGTCTTCTGAGGTCGATCTGCGAGACCAAGAACAAACCTCACGGGCCATTGGAGCAGCAGGCCCAGACGTGCTAATTATTGCGGCGGCTAAGGTCGGTGGAATTGTCGCAAATTCAATGTACCCGGTGGAGTTTTTGAACGAGAACTTACGAATTCAAACCAACCTATTCGAATCAGCGCATGAAAACGATGTGTCAAGAGTTCTATTCCTAGGATCATCCTGCATATACCCAAAGTTTGCTCCGCAGCCGATAAACGAAGCGTCACTGATGACTGGGTTGCTTGAGGAGACAAATGATGCTTATGCAATAGCGAAAATCGCTGGGGTTATGCAAGTGCAGGCGTATCGCCGAGAATATGGGCGGGCTTGGATATCGGCAATGCCGACGAATTTGTACGGGCCAGAAGATAATTTCGACTTGCAGACGAGTCATGTCTTACCTGCCTTGATACGTAGGTTCCATGAGGCAAAGATGAGTGGAGCACCTGTCGTTACTTTATGGGGCACCGGAACGCCATTGCGTGAGTTCTTACATACAGATGATTTGGCACGGGCTGTATTGCACTTGTTGGGGCATTATGACGATGGGGCACCGATCAACATTGGGTGGGGACTGGATCAGTCGATCGCTGAGTTGGCGCTGTTGATAGCTGAGATTGTCGGATATGAGGGAAGTATTTCATGGGACGATAGCAAGCCGGATGGCACCCCTAGAAAGTTGCTGGATACGACAAAGATCAATTCACTCGGATGGCGCCCAAAGATCGAGTTGCGTGATGGAATTACCTCAACTTATCGGTGGTACATGGATAGCCTGAAAGTTTGACATGGAGAATTCGGTAACAGTCGTCTGCCGCCACAATCAGGCACGTTCTGTTATCTCTGCCGCTGCAGCCTTGAGATTCTTTCCAGGGATTGGGGTGGCCTCTGTCGGGGTATCCGCTCGCGAGGGCAGTGCGATTCCGCGATCGATTCTCGACTTGGCGGACTTCTGGGGTTTGCAGTTGGTCAGTCGAGTTTCTCACGCGTTGGATTATGCGCACGAGCAGTTGCTTCGCTCCGATTATGTCGTGGTCGCGGAAGATGATTTTATTCAGGGGATCGTTGATGTAGGGGTGGAACCTGCTCGAGTTTTGTCGATGCAGGACACTCGGTTTGGACATTCCCATATTCCATTTGATCCGATCGGGATGACTCACGGGGTGGTTTCTGTTGAAATTGCAAAGGCAGTGATGACGACGATGCAATTGTTGCGGATCCAGCCGGGGTTGGGTTACAGCCACCCAGTGGAAGCCATCTTTACGGCGAGCGAAGAAGATTTTGAGGAGAATCTTGCGGAAGCGTGGGAGAGGACTGTGAAGGCCAAAGGAGTTTTGGTAGTTGCAGACTTTCGCTCACCCAATTTTGCAGTTGTTTCCCAAGTGGCTGATCATGTTCTGGAGTTGCAAGTGAGTCGTGGCGAGCAAGAGATTAACTTTGTAAATGGTGACGGAGACGGTGCGCTAGAACGAGCTCTGGAGTCGGGTAGAAGCTTTGCAATTTCTGCAAAGTATGAAATCGACATGGTCGAGAAGTTTCTATTGAGTTCGCGCTTTGTAGAATTGATAACTGAACTTGCTCAGAGTCGATCAGTTTTGATTATTACAGAGCCGGAAGGTACGAGTGCTAACCCCTATTTGGCTGCTGCACACGCGCGGATGTCTAGTCATCTGCGCTTGATCTGATGATTTATCATGGGGTTAGCCCTATGCTTCAGGGAATCAGTCTATTTTTGATTTTCAACCTTTGGGGTGCGCATGGATCTAAAAGACTACTACCGGTTAATTCTGCAAAACTTGGTAGTCGTTCTAGTCTCGACAATCCTAGGTATAGCTGCGGCCGCGGGGATCACCTATAACCAGACCCCGATTTACCAGGGAAATGTGCAACTCTTCGTATCGACGCCATCTTCCATGCTGGACATCAGTGCGCTGGCACAAGGTTCGAGTTTCTCGCAACAACGCGTAATTTCCTACGCCCAGATTATCAACGGCCCGGAAACTTTAAATCCTGTTATCGCCGCTCTCAAACTTCCCTATACCGAGAAGCAACTATCTGAACAGGTCAAAGCGACCGCTCCTTTGAATACAGTGTTGATCAACGTCACGGTCTCCAATCCAAATGCCCAGCTAGCAGCCGATATTGCCAATGCCATCGGAAATCAATTTTCACTCACCGCCTCAAATTTGGAATCACCTGGTAGTAGCAGCACCGTCAAAGTGACAATGGTGAAGAGTGCGATACCGGCATCATCACCATCCTCACCAAAGAAGTCGCTGAACCTTCTCCTTGGATTGATTTTGGGATTCGGTATCGGAATCGGATTGTCGATCCTGCGCCAGATCTTCGATAACACGGTGAAGAACGATTTGGATCTGGGGGATATCCCATTATTGGCCGCGATTGGCTTTGATGCCGAAGCGATAGAAAAACCCCTCGTCACAGAGATAGGACGCTATTCGGCTCGAACGGAGGCGTTTAGATCTTTACGAACAAATATTCAATTTATCAAGACAGAAAGTCCAATTCAGATTATTACCGTCTCATCCTCGCTGCCGGGGGAAGGCAAGACGACGACCGCCCTTAACTTGAGTATTTCGATGGCGCAATCTGGATTGCGTGTTCTCTTCTTGGAAGGGGATTTGCGCCGCCCAAGATCGGGAAAGTACTTGCGAATCGGAAAGAAGAAAGTCGGCTTCACGGATGTTCTTACGGGCAGAGTTACAGACTTTAGTGCGAAGGGTTTGAATAAATTATTGCTCGACTGGGGCAACGATGGGATGAAGTATCTTCCATCGGGCAACGTTCCACCGAATCCATCGGAACTTCTCAACTCTGGGAATTTGGATCCCTTCTTCACTGCGGTACGAAAGCACTTTGATTTTGTGATCATCGATTCGCCACCGCTGTTGCCAGTTACAGATGGCGCGATTCTGGCGAAGAAGAGTGATGGCGTTATTTTGATTGCCAAGGCGGGAAGTATTCGAATCGGCCAGTTGCATGGATCTGAAGAGGCCTTGCGCGCGGTAGGCGCGAATGTGCTTGGAGCGGTCCTTAACATGATCCCAGAAAACGCCCGCGACTCTGATAATTATGGATATCGCTACGGATATACCTATGGATATCGCAGCAAGCGTGGCGGCCGGTACGGTGGAAAGTATGGTGGAAAGTACAGCGGCGAATACGGTGAGTATGGCGCTATTGACAAGGCGAAGGTAGAAGTTGAATTAGGACCTTATTCACCGCTAGCTGAAGATGTGGAAGAGGCACGGCAACAAGAACAGTCACGCGATCATAAAAAGGGAAAAGCGAATTCGAGTCGTAAGGTGAAGGTGGATCACGATTCGATCGAAGAACCTCCGAAGACAAAAAAATCGCGCTCTAGATAAGGGGAGGAGACTACGGTGCCCGGCTTTAAACGTTGGTCCTACTCCAAGACTTTACTGTCTTCTCGTGGGCGACTCTTTCGGGCTGATTTCTTTGTAGTTTTCCTATCGGTTGCTCTCACTTTTTTCCTCCGTTATAACGCACAAGTGATATCGCTTCAGGCTTCGATGAATACCAATATCGTTGTGCTGAGCATGCCAATCTACTGGCTTATCTCGTTACGTTTTAATGAAGCCTGGTCCTTGCGATCGATTGAAAATTTGCAGAGAACTTTAGTTTCAATATTACGTTCAGGTATTCAAGCCGTGATCTTGGTGGGATTTACCGCTTATGCGCTCCATGATCAGGTATCAAGAATCTGGATGGCGGCGACTAGTCTCATTATCACGGCGGGCTTGCTCGCAAACCGATTAGTAGTGAATCACCTATTTATCCGCGAGCTAAAGACTTCCAGCGGCGAGCGCTACATCCTGGTTGCTAAGGAGTCGCAGATTGTTGATTTCGATAAGTTGCCAGTTCGACATCCTGGCATAGCTCCAACTCCATCATTTTTTAGAGTTGCGCCTCCCGCAAAAGGAGACAGCGAACTCTGGCTTGCCAACCTAGCCAGACTGATTCAAGATGAGTCTTACGATGGAATAATTATTTGCACAGAAGCAATTACTGAACCGCGTCTGATCTCGGAAATTTCTAAGTTATATTATTTGGGTATCAGCGTGGTACTTCTCTCCACCCCACTGGCAACCGAGATTAAGTTATTTAAGCAGATTCCATTCAAGAGTTGGGTTCGCATTCAAGAGCCCAAGATAGTGAATTCTGGATTCGCGGTGAAGAGAATTTTCGATGCAATTTTTGCTGGGGTAGCGCTGATCACTCTCTCGCCGATACTGCTTCTGATATCGGTAGCAATTAAGTTTACGAGCCCAGGGCCAGTGCTTTACGTTGCTAAGAGAAGGGGTGCGCATGGCAACCTCTTCAATTTTTATAAGTTTCGCAGCATGGTGAATGGCGCCGATAAGCAGCGTGCGACGATGATCGGAAGCCCGGATGAGCAGATAATCGATCGGTATCTGAACGACACTAGGATCACAAACCTTGGAAGGTTCCTGCGCCGCTGGTCTCTTGATGAGTTGCCACAGCTGTGGTGCGTTCTCGTGGGAACCATGTCTGTCGTAGGCCCTCGACCAATTCTTACCGAAGAAGATTCTTTAGTTAATATTCACAGCCAATTTCGCTCAATTGTGAAGCCGGGTCTGACCGGGCTTTGGCAGGTTAGCGGCCGCAAAGAAGTGGCCTGGGAAGATCGCATGGATATGGATTTGGAATATATACAAAATTGGAGCTTTAAGCAGGACATGGTGCTCATAGGAAAGACCTTTGCATCAATATCGAGCGGCAAGGGTTCTTATTAACGCCCTATTCCGGTTTTCTGACTCAAATTGGAGGGAAAGTTACAGCTACTTATTTGTAAACGCAAAAATCAAAGCTGCAACTCCGATGATCAGCCAAAGTATCTGCACTAGGCGTTTTTGCAGCAGCTGCTGACCCGATTTCAAATAGGCGAGAGCAACCAAAATGAGCCCGGGAAGGATAATGAGCAAACTATTAGTCACCACGTGTGAGTTATGGCGCTGGTAATCCCAGTTAATGGCACCCACGGCGATCATGGAATATGCCCACATGCGATAGTTGTTCATCCAGTTAGCCTCTCTTACTTCCAAATAAATGCAAAGGGGGAAGACCCTGTGGCCTTCCCCCTTTACGACATCACATATTAGTGAGTGTCTGCCATGCCTTCGGCAGCTGACTTCATGCGAGCGATCTTCAGGATGGTGAGACCGAATACGCACTTTGCGAGTACATCCGCAATTGTGTATCCGATTTGACGACCGGTGAAGAGTCCCGCTGCTTGAGAAGCAGATGGGTGCTTAATCAAGATTGGAAGCAGGTAAGAGATTGGGTAGACGCCCCAGGTACCGACCAAGAGAAGACGCAGACGGCTAACCGTTGCTGCAACACCTTCTGGCTGGCGATCCAATGACTTGGTGAGCTCTACGAATAGGACATAGAGGATGTAAAGGAATGGAAGCGTTGAAAGAACTCCAAAGAGCACCTTTGTTCCATTGCTGCTTGAAATCTCTCCAGGGTAACCCAGGATGATCATCGCTGCAGATGCAGGGACCAAACGAGTGATGAGTGACTTCGAAGCATCCTTTGCGAGAGCAAGTACTGCAATTACCTCAACGAGGAGAAGTGGAACGGTGAGGATCCAGTCGATATAGCGGTATGCCTCATTGAATGCACCTTGTGAAGTACCCACGGTTACAGCGTTCTTCATTGAAGACTCATTGAATGAGTTGAAGATACGGAAGTAATGGTAGGCAGCAATGAAGGTAACCATTGATGACATAACTAGCGCAATACGATACTTAGGCAATACACGCGCTTGGCTGATCAAAGTGAAGATAGTTGTTGCGAGCATTGAGATAAGGCCGAAGGAGAAGATGTTATATAACGAACTCCATTGACCGCTTGATAGTTGTAGCATCGAGAGTAATCCTCCATGTGGTTCGTCTAGCACGTGGGGTCCGAGATGGCTCGGAGCGCTAAATCGTTAAGCCAAGTGCTCAGGCAATTGCGCGCTTGCGCCACTTGAAATAATTGGAAATATCTCAAGCAAAAGTTTTGACTCAACGACGAATAGCGCGAATATCAAAACGTGAAGTTGAAAGCATGTGCGGAACAGCCAGCGCCCAGATGACAACAAGCGCACTCCACAACAAACCAAATGAGAAATGCGCATTTTCAAAGTGCATTAATCCCGCTGATATAACGAACGTCCCAATAATTGCATACAAACCTGGGGTGATAGCCCCACGTAATGCACGAAATACACTTCCATTCGCCGCAAGCACTCTTGAGTTTTCTAATTTAGAAACCAAACGTGCAGTGTGACGAGTTGCGTGCCAGAAACCAAAATAGATAGCGAAAGCTATTAGTGGGGGGGTAACCACTGCAAGGCAGAGGAGTACGACTAAGTCGAGGGCGAAGGGCAGAGCCCGCAACACCATCAAGATAAATATTGCCGCGATTGCTACTGCCAAGGTGGTCGTGCGTAGCAGGTGACCGTGGGACCCAGTCCAGTTGATGAGGGCCGGATTGATCCGGTGCAGAGCGCTCCGCGTGCGAGAGTCGGTCAGGGGGAGCACCACAGGGGCAAACCCTGCGGGGAGTGCATAGAGGCTCTCGACAAACCAAGGTGATTTTTTAACGGCGCTGGCGGTCTTCCATTCATTGCGAAAGGCGGCATCTCCGTAGCCAAAGTGCAGCGCACTCATGACAACTACAACCCGAAACCCGTTGAGGTTCCAGGTAGCTATGGCCCAACCGGCAAGGAGCGCGATAGCTACATACATGACTATGTAAAGTAGAAAACGGCCGCGCGGTTTGCTGGGTATTGAGATCAGATGATCGATAGCCCCATGAGGGATTCCAATCAGCAGGGCTATCAAGGCAATGGTAATTTGCGCTGACATATTGAGATCTATTCCCGCAATGCGAAGGAGGGCGAAGAGAAGAATGACTGCGACAGCCGTCCAACGCGAAAAGCGTTCAATCAAGGAAAATATGGCGGGCAGCGCATCCTTCATCATCGGATTCTATTTCAATACCACTGTGCGTGAGAGTTGAAATAGCGTGAACCATCTGGAGTATCTGGCCGTTATAGCATTTGTATCGCTCTGTGCTGTTGGCGTTAATCTGGGATTTCGATTGCGAATTCTGCGACGTTGGCGTGAACTCTTTCTGACACAATTATCGATCGTGGTTATTTACCTCACCTGGGATACCTGGGCCATCGCACATAAGAATTGGTTCTTTGATACCCACCAGATAATCAATGTCGATGTACTTCC
>CAIPQX010000073.1 GCA_903867285.1 uncultured Actinomycetes bacterium
CCAATATCGGTAGTCGCCTTTAGATTTTCGGGGAGATAGATCCCGGGTAAAAATTTATGGTTGCTTCTTGACGAATTTATCTCTTCAACAACGTTCTCGTTGCGACCCCAGATCAGAACTTCATGTCCAGCATCGCAGAGCACCTGAGCGAGCGTCGTTCCCCAGGCGCCGGTTCCTAAAACACTTACGCGCGCCATTATTTATTCTTCCTCTTCTTGTAATTTCCGATGCGTGGCAGATCTGATCCGTGTGGATCGAAGATCCCCGCAGGTGGCGATTCTCCCCTGATTTCGCTTAAGAGAGTAGTTACTGCCTTCATTGCATAAGCCGTGGCCTCCACCATCGCTTCGTGATCATCTTCCTTGCCATACCATCGTGAAAAATCTAGCGGCTTACCCGCGATGACCGTCACCTTGGTGCGCGGCCAAAGCTTCGGACGCTTGCTATATGTGGGCAGAAGCTCCGCGGCGCCCCACTGCGCACAGGGAATTACCGGCGCCTTGGTCATAACCGCTAAGCGAGCCAATCCGGTCTTCGCGACCATTGGCCAAAGGTCTTGATCTCGCGTGAGAGTGCCCTCCGGATAAACGCCTAGGCAGTGACCCGCCTTGAGGAAGGCAACCGCATGTGCCAGGGCGATGGTGCTCGAACCCTTGACCTCGCGTTCGACTGGAACTTGTTCGGCGCTGCGCAATATCCAGCCCAGCACCGGAACATTAAAGAGTGAAGCCTTACCAAGAAATCGGACGGCACGTCCGTTGCCATATAAGAAGTGGGCGAAGATCAAAGGATCTACATAGGAGATGTGATTGCTGATGGCGATCACGGCTCCTGATTTGGGAAGGTTTTCGGTGCCACGCCAATCGGGCTTGGTGATCAGCTTGAGGAGAGGAATAACTATCGCAGCGCCGAATTTCCAGGTGGCGTTGCTGCCGAGAGGCCGGCCGCTTGGCGGCAGATATACCGGAGCAAGATCACTCCCTTGATTAGCCACCTGCCGAGTTTAGTCTCTCTTTATGCGATACAAATAAAATAAGGGGAGGCGATTTCGCCTCCCCTTATTCGATTAATTACTGAATTAACGCTTAACTGCCTTTTTTACTACCTTCTTCGCAGGAGCCTTCTTGGCAGGAGCCTTCTTGGCAGGAGCCTTCTTGGCAACTACCTTCTTAGCAGGAGCCTTCTTGGCAACTGCCTTCTTCGCTACAGGCTTAGCAACAACCTTTGGAAGAACCTTTACGGGTGGCTTTGGAGCTGCCTCTAGCTTACGTACGCCAGCGATGATCTCCTTGAGAGCCTTTGCAGGCAAGAAGCGAACCTTCTTGCTCGCCTTGATCTGAATGGTCTCGCCGGTAAATGGGTTGCGACCCTTACGAGCAGGACGATCAACCTTCTTGAACTTACCGAAATCGTTGATCATGACATCGTCGCCCTTTGAGATGTTGCGGACGATTGCGTCGAAAACTACATCGACAGCGCGTGCTGCCTCTTTCTTGCTGTCTCCGAACTGTGGAGCCAAGTATGCAATGAACTGGGCCTTGTTCATAAATTCCCCTTAAATACGTGATTTATTAGGCATTTGCCTACATAAAAGAAATCTACGCGCCTCGCGCGTAAAGCAGCTCTATTAATTGCGGTGTGTCGCAGGTGAAAAAACGCACTTTTTACGCGTAAAAAACTCTATATCAGCGGTAGAGAGTTCTCTCAACCGCTGACAGAGAGGCGAATTATGAGCGTGCTGGAAGGGTTTTAGGCTTGTATGCAGGGCGTGAACTCTCATAAGCAGTCACAGAATCTATGTTTTTCAGCGTTAAACCGATGTCATCGAGGCCCTCCATCAAGCGCCAACGCGTGTAGTCATCGAGCTCGAAGGGGTAAACCTCGCTACCGAGACGTACATTCTTCGCTTCGAGATCAACTGTTACAGAAGCGGTTGGATCTGCCTCGATAGCAGACCAGATCTTCTCAACGTTCTCTTGCGGCAAGATAACTGTTAGCAAACCACCCTTAAGAGAGTTGCCGCGGAAGATATCGGCAAAACGGCTGGAGATAACCGCTTTAAAGCCATAGTTCTGCAGTGCCCACACTGCATGCTCGCGCGATGATCCGGTTCCGAAATCTGCACCGGCTACCAAGATAGTTGCCGCCTTATACTCCGGTTGATTGAGAACAAACTCGGGATCATTGCGCCATGCGGCAAAGAGACCATCTTCAAAACCACTCTTAGTAACGCGCTTGAGGTAGACCGCAGGGATGATCTGATCGGTATCAACATTGGAACGTCGAAGTGGAATTGCAGTTCCGGTGTGTGTAACAAATTTTTCCATGATGCGCTCCTTAGAGATCTGCCGGTGATGAAAGAGTTCCGCGGATTGCAGTAGCGGCTGCAACGAGTGGGCTCACGAGGTGAGTACGACCACCCTTGCCCTGACGACCTTCAAAGTTACGGTTTGATGTTGAAGCCGAACGCTCACCGACGGCTAATTGATCTGGATTCATTCCGAGACACATAGAGCAACCAGCATTACGCCACTCCGCCCCAAAATCGATGAAGACTTTATCCAGGCCTTCTTGCTCTGCCTGTAAACGCACTCGAGCTGATCCAGGAACAACGAGCATGCGAACCGAATCGGCCTTCTTCTTACCTTTTAGGATATTTGCTGCAGCACGCAAATCTTCGATGCGTCCATTTGTGCAAGAGCCAAGAAAGATAGTATCGACCTTAATTGACTTAAGTGGTACCCCTGCTTCGAGGCCCATATATGTGAGGGCGCGCTCTGCGGCTCCCCGCTCTGCAACATCATTGATATCCGCGGGGTTTGGAACAGATGCGTTAAGAGGCAACCCTTGTCCAGGATTGGTTCCCCATGTAACGAAAGGTGCGAGTTCTTCTGCTTTGAGAGAGATCTCAACATCAAATTTAGCGTCCGCATCGGTCGTGAGCGTCTTCCAATAAGAGAGCGCTGCATCCCAATCCGCACCTTGAGGTGCATGCGGCTTGGTTCGGACATATTCAAAAGTCTTCTCGTCCGGTGCAATCAACCCTGCACGTGCGCCAGCTTCAATCGACATATTGCAGATCGTCATGCGGCCTTCCATGGAGAGTGCACGAATGGCAGATCCGCGATACTCAATTACATATCCTTGTCCACCTCCGGTGCCAATTTTTGCGATGATGGCCAAAATGACGTCCTTAGCCGTGACGCCATCTGGAAGCACGCCATCAACATTGATCGCCATTGTCTTGGGACGAACGAGTGGAAGCGTCTGTGTAGCAAGTACATGCTCAACTTCCGATGTTCCAATACCAAATGCGAGTGCGCCGAACGCCCCGTGGGTTGAGGTATGTGAATCGCCGCAGACAATTGTCATCCCAGGTTGGGTAAGTCCAAGTTGTGGTCCAACGACGTGAACGATGCCTTGCTCCGCATCTCCAAGCGAGTGGATGCGGACTCCAAATTCTGCACAGTTTTGGCGCAAGGTATCTACCTGCAATTTAGAGACGGGATCGGCAATCGGCAGATCAATATTAAGTGTCGGGGTGTTGTGATCTTCTGTAGCGATCGTGAGATCGGGGCGGCGCACTTGGCGACCAGCTAGACGCAATCCATCGAAGGCTTGTGCAGAAGTAACTTCATGAATAAGGTGGAGATCGATGTAAACGAGGTCAGGTTCTCCTTGTGCGCTCCGCACAATATGGTCGGCCCAAATCTTCTCAGCTAGAGTTTTACTCATTCCCACTCCTTCGTTTTACGAAATTCATCTCAGATCTTGCATCTCAAAGTCTGAGATGGCATTATCAGAGTATGGACACTAAGAATAGCGGAGTCGGAGTATTAGACAAATCTGTGCGCATCCTGGCTACTTTGGAAGCCGGGCCACACTCGCTCGCTGAGCTAGTTGCTGCAACTGGTATCGCCCGCCCCACTGCGCACCGATTGGCAGTTGCCCTGGAATTTCATCGCCTCGTCACCCGCGATTTGATGGGGCGCTTTGTACTCGGTGCACGTGCTGCGGAGTTGGCCTCTGCCGCTGGCGAGGATCGACTTCTCTCTGTCGCTAGTCCCGCGCTATCCGCGCTGCGCGATGCCTGCGGTGAAAGTGCTCAGCTCTATCGTCGCCAAGGAGATCTGCGTATCTGCGTTGCCACGGCCGAGCGATTATCCGGATTGCGGGATTCAGTTCCTGTTGGAACAGTCCTTACGATGCAGGCCGGTTCCGCTGCGCAAATTCTCCTCGCCTGGGAAGAGCCCGATAAATTACATCGTGGCTTGTACAACGCAAAATTTACAGCTGCCACCCTCTCTGCCGTACGTCGTCGTGGATGGGCACAATCAGTAGGAGAACGTGAAGTTGGCGTAGCTTCGGTGAGCGCCCCAGTGCGCGGACCAAACAATAAGGTGATCGCTGCTGTAAGTATTAGTGGACCTATGGAGCGACTCGGTCGCCAGCCGGGACGCGCACATGCTGCCCAGGTAATGGCCACAGCTGCGCGACTGAGCGAGTATTTAATTCAGGCGAAGGAGAAGTAATTTAGCGAGAGTAGACCGCAAAGAAGTCGCGACTACTTTGACTGAAATACCGATTCGCTGGGCGGGTAAACGCCACTAACTTAACGGGAGGCTTCATCGCTCCAGTGATGGTCGTCGGGTACCACATATACGAAATCCACTGTTGATTAATGTCCAGCTCCATCGCCCTGACTGCCCCTGCCGTCTTCAAAAGGTTAGCCAAACTTTGCACAGATAGAGAGTTGCCCGCTACATAAATTACATTTCCATTTGCATCAACACCAATACCCGAGCGCCATACTAGGTGAGCATTCTTTACGGTAAATCCCCAGTTTTTGAGGACGCTTTGATTCAGATTTGCAGTAATTACCCCATTATCAATCAACATACTCAAATTTTGTCGGGCAGATATCAGAGTGGAATCCATATTTATCTCTTTGCCCCAGGAGCCGATATCAAGATGACCATCTGCATAAATCGCGAGCGTAGCTTTGTCCGACACCAAGGGCTTAACCATAATTCCATTTTGGTAATAACCGCCCAGGGAATCTTTCAATTTAAATGCGCTGTTAAATGTCGCAGCCAATCCGATCAGGTCCGACCCAGCAAGAATATCCGTCGACTTCAATTTCTTAACTTGGCCAGGTTCCGAGAAACCCGCATGCTGAACGAAACGAAGCAATGAACTCTGCATGATGGCGATTCCTGCTAGATAAGAGGGGTGCTCTGGATCGGGGCGCAAAAAGGCCACCTGAATCGCAGGTTTTCCGTTGACCTTGAAAACAGATTTGAGGTCTCCCTCCCCTGGAAGCGCGGGTGACACTACGCTCGGAATTCGCTTGGCATTTTGTATTGCATTCGTGGCAAGCAATTTAGAAGCATTGGGATCGAGGGTTCCTCCGACTTTAGGCTTATTAAAGGTGTATTGCAGATTTTCTAGGCTCGTGACCACATATCCGAGATAGTGATTGCGCCCCCACTCGGCCAATCGAGCTGAAAGGGGGTCCGTCCCCGGCGCAAGGAGTGATGTACTGATAGACCAGAGCACGACCACAATAAATAATGAAGGAGCACCAATCAACGCACGTTTGAGATTGCTTGCCTTCTGGATCCTTTGAAGGACTGCAGAAAAACGTCCTTGAATCCATTTCATACCCCGATGATACCTGTCAGCGATGTGAAATCTTGCGGAACACAGATGGGGGTAGCGATTTGAAGATGAAAGCGATGTACTTGAGAATTGAGGGGGCCCACATCACAAGACCTCTCGACCTAATTGCCCTTGCTCCGTACTTCCCGCATTCTTGAGAGGTAATTGAGAATGGAGCTGCCTTCATTCCTTCGGTCATCTTGCTCTTCACAAAACCCGGACGCAATATCTTCAGTGTGACGCCCGTCCCATTGAGTGTTGAAGCTAAACCTCGGGCGTAAAAATCTAAGCCTGCTTTTGTTGAACCGTAGCCAAAATTGTCATCGCGCGGGCGAGCCTGCGCAAATGAACTTATAACCAGAATCGTTCCGTGAGCCTGCTTCTTCATGCGATCGGAAATTAACTCCAATAAATGCACGGTGCTTAAGTAATTGACATCCATGGCCGCGAGCAAATTATCTGCCGGGCTCTTTGTTGGATCATTTCCCAGCAATCCCACAGCGATGATCGCCAGATCAAGATCACCCTTATCAAAAATAGCTTCGACTACCCGCTCGCGGGCGGCCCTATCGGTTACATCAAGGGCATACTCCCCATTTCGACCAACCAGAATAACTTCACGCGATTTATCTTCCGGAAGTTGTGAAACGATCGCTAAGCCAATTTCACTCTTAGCGCCAATCAGGGCGATACGTCCGGGGTTCTTAAATCCATTTAACATAGGTGAAGCCTCCTGGCTTGATCGGATTGCCATAACCCCGTGGGATCCATAGTACGTCTTATATCGCGCCATTGATTAATCTGCGGATACATGAGTGGTATTAACTCCGGACTTACTCGTGAATCTTTGATTAAGTAGACGCGCCCACCTGCTGCCACCAACTCTTCATCAAATCCTCGAAGAAACTTCTCAAGTCCTGGTACTGCCATTGAATAATCGAGAGTGAGAGTCCATCCCGACCGAGGGAAACTGAGTGGAGCCTGCGATGCGTTTCCGAATTTCTTCAAGACTCCAAGGAAAGAAGCCGCCCTTAAATCGCGCAACCCACGGAAAAGGCGATCAAAGATTTCTTCCCTACCAATGTCAATGACAAATTGGTATTGCAAAAATCCGGTGTCACCATAAATACGATTCCAATTGCTGATGCCATCGAGCGGGTGCATATATTTGGTGAGCGCTACCGCACCATTTTTCAGCGGTTTGCGGTACCAAATTTCATTAAACGCTTTCACAGAGAGCGGATTTATAAAATTCTTTCCCGCGAGAGAAGGTAGAGATGGTCCAACCGATTCCGATTCTTTGACCTTAACTGGTGCCGTCCCATAATTACCAAGGCTCACTACTCCCCTGCCGCGATAATCTCCCGAGAGATCGATCCAAGCCACCGTATGCTCATAATCATTATCGGAGCGACTTAGCAGCTCGATCATTTCACTCAAGTTCTTTACCCGATGCTCAACAACGTCCACCGAATTGGATTGCAATGCGTGTAATTCGACTTCAATCTCTAATACGATTCCCGTGAGACCGAGTCCGCCGACAGTCGCCCAAAATTCCGGATCCTTGGGGGTTAACTTCACGACCTCCCCTGACGCCAACATCAGAGTTATTACCCGGACGCATTGCGAAAAGGAACCTGTTCTATGATGAGATTTTCCATGAATGTCGGCGGCAATCGCTCCGCCCATCGTGACAAAACCCGTTCCAGGGACAACTGGCGGAAAGAGGGATTTCACTAATGCGGCACGCTCTAGGGCGGCAATGGTGACGCCCGCGCCAACTATCGCGGTCCTGCTTTGCATGTCGATGTTGATCCCATGAAATGCGGCGAGATCAACCAGTATTCCACCAGAGTTAAGTGCGGAATCTCCGTAGCTGCGATGCAGTCCAATTGGCAGCAAGCCTCGCCCAGATTTGGATGTCGAAAGAAGATCTTGTATCTGCTCGACGGTTGCAACCTTGGCGCGAGAACTCAAAGAGTGGAAATTATTTCCCCACCCCGACGTCCATTGTGGGCTATTTATTTGCATAAACCGTGAGTATGAGAAGAAGCGAAGTTGCAGCGCCGGCACCCAGGAAGTACCAGTCGTTAATCATAACCTCCTCGGGCGATTCGCCACTATTTTTCTCAACTGCAAGTATGTAGCGAAGAAGCGCGAAGGTCACAGTGATGACCGATATCTCTGCGTAAGGGTGGGTGCCAGTGAGCGAGAATGCCCACAGGCTGTATGCGGTTAATGTAAC
>CAIPQX010000074.1 GCA_903867285.1 uncultured Actinomycetes bacterium
GATCTGGCGCGCAGTGCGGTCATCTTCGGCAACCATAAATGTGTCACCAGCGCCGGGAACTGAGGTGAACCCCAGGACCTGGACTGGACGAGATGGTCCGGCTTCAGAGACTGCATCCCCATTCTCATCGAGCATGGCACGTACACGACCATAAGAACCACCGGCGACAATTGCATCACCAATGTGGAGAGTTCCGCGTTGCACAAGAACCGTTGCAACAGGGCCACGGCCCTTATCGAGGTTCGCTTCGATTGCCACACCACGTGCGGCATCATCAGCAATGGCGCGTAGATCGAGCGCAGCATCTGCGGTTAGTAGAACGCTATCGATCAGCGCATCAAGGCCCTCACCAGATTTGGCAGAGACGTTTACAAAGATTGTCGTTCCGCCGTACTCCTCTGCGATCAAGTTGTACTCGGTCAATTGTTGGCGGACCTTATCTGGGTTCGCGCCCTCTTTATCGACCTTGTTTACTGCAACAACGATTGGGACATCCGCTGCTTGAGCGTGATTAAGCGCTTCAATGGTCTGTGGCATCACGCCGTCATCGGCAGCAACAACCAAGATTGCGATATCGGTGACTTTGGCACCACGAGCACGCATTGCTGTGAAGGCTTCGTGACCAGGGGTATCGATAAAGGTGATTGCGCGTTCCACGCCATCGTGCATACGGTGGATCTGATACGCACCAATGTGCTGTGTGATTCCCCCGGCCTCAGACTTAATGACTTCGGTCTTGCGGATCGCATCCAAGAGGCGTGTCTTACCGTGGTCGACGTGACCCATAACGGTGACGATGGGCGAGCGCGTAACAAGATCTTCCTCGGCGATATCTTCAAGCTCTTGCTCGAGGTTGATATCAAACTCTTCAAGAAGTTCGCGATCTTCATCCTCTGGGCTAACAACTTGGATAACGAAACCTAGTTCGCCGCCCAAAATTTTGAAGGTATCTTCATCAACCGACTGCGTTGCAGTAACCATCTCACCTAAGTGGAACAGCGCTGAAACGAGTGAAGCTGGATCGCCATTAATCTTCTCGGCGAAATCCATAAGAGTCGCACCGCGACGAAGGCGAATTACAGTCTTTCCATCACCATGAGGAACAACTGCTCCTCCCAGGGATGGTGCAGCCATATTGTCGAACTCTTCACGCAACGCTTTCTTACTCTTATGCGCCTTACCCTTCTTGCTTCCTTGCTTACCGAAAGCTCCAGCGGTACCGCCGCGTTGATGGCGACCGCCACCCTTTCCACCGAAGGTAGATGGTGCACCTGTTGAAGGTGCTGCAGATGGTGAACGATAAGGAGAACCTGCGCCGGCGCCACCTGGACGTGGTGCGCCTGCACCAGTTCCTGTGCCGGGAGCTCCAGCTGGACGCGCTGGACGCGCTGCGAAACCGGGACGAACTGCTCCGGGACGATTACCTGACATAGGTGGACGTTCGCCGGGACGAATAGGGCGATTT
Source organism: uncultured Actinomycetes bacterium (assembly GCA_903867285.1). Lineage (GTDB taxonomy): Bacteria > Actinomycetota > Actinomycetes > Nanopelagicales > Nanopelagicaceae > PALSA-747. The sequence goes on from CAIPQX010000074.1 coordinate 1,466, forward strand.
GCTGGTGGACGCGGCATCGCGCCGCCAACAGCTGATGTGAATGGATTATTTCCGGCGCGAGGTGGGCGCGGAATTGCGCCTGCCGCTGCTGCGGGATTTGTTGGAGTTGCAAAAGGATTGTTACCAGGACGCGGTAGATGAGGTGTCGCATCGTCCGCTGCTGGAGCCTCGGTAGATGTAGCGGGAGCAACTGGCGCAGCAGGAACAACAGGTGGCCGCGGCATTGCACTCGCTGGAGCGGTTGAACCCGCAGAGATACCTAATTGATTGCGGGTGCTCTCATCGAGTTGCGCGATGGCAGCATCGATTTCAGCCTGGGTTGGTTCGGCTTTCTTTGCAGCGCTCTTCTTGGCGACCGCTTTCTTAGCGGGAGCCGGAGCACCTTCTGCCGGTTTCATATCCGGGAATTTCTCCATCAACTTGCGCACGACAGGCGCTTCTACCGTTGATGATGCGGACTTAACGAACTCGCCAACTTCTTGTAACTTAGCGAGGAGCTCTTTACTGTCGAGCCCTAACTCTTTTGCTAACTCGTAAACGCGGACCTTTGCCACAGTTGCCTTCCTGGTTCTCGGCCCCTGCGTCTATCGCTGAAGC
>CAIPQX010000075.1 GCA_903867285.1 uncultured Actinomycetes bacterium
CTGCTTCATCGCCTTTGATGCTGCCAGCGCATATTTGTTCCACATGAAATCCGGCTCTCCCGCAGAGTGGATCTTTAAATTGGCATTCATTTGGATTGCAATTGGACTTGCCGTAATCAGTTTGAAAAAAGGTAAGAAGATCATTAACTATGCCGCCTACGCAAAAATTGGCGTGCTGGTCATCATGGTGTTAACAACAGCTATCTATGGAATCAAGCATGGTTTTCAACCTTTTGACTTTAGCGGACTGACTCCAACGATCGCCGGTTTCATGGCAGTTGCTCCCATAATTCTCTTCTCGTATGTTGGTTTTGAAGCACCCAACGCGGCGTCCGGCGAAATGTTTGATCCACAGAAAGACACAGCTCCTTCGATTCGCATCGGAAGTATTGTTTCCGCTCTGGCATATGTATTGCCCGTGCTGGCCATTCTCCTTGTTGTTCCGCGCAAGAGCGTTGGCGGTCTTTCGGGTTTCATGAGCGCCGTTGAAACAGTCTTCAGCGTCTATGGCCCAGCAAGTAAGTTCCTGCTTGGAGTAGCGGCGCTACTCTTCATATTCGGATTACTAGGTTTAGGTTCTTCATGGATGATGGCGACCGATCGAATTCAAGCAATGGCTGCCGCCGACGGTGCCTTCATGAATGGTTGGTTCGGTGAATTTAGTGAGCGCTTTGGAACCCCGATGCGGGTCAACATGCTCTCTGGGGTCATGGCCTCGATCTTCTTGGTCGCAGGAATGCGAATTGTTAATGGCGACGCCGGCGCAATCTTTAAAGTCGTGCTTTCTTGCGCTATCTCGACCCTTCTCGTCTCTTATTTGATAATAATTCCAGCGATCATGAAACTCAACCGCTCGTATCCAGAGGTGAATCGACCTTTCGTTACTCCCGGAGGCCGCCGCGGATTCCAAATTATGGGCACCGTTGTTCTCATCTACATCGCTCTTGGTTCCATCGGAGTGGTATTTCCGGGAACAATCGAAGGACTCTTCGGAATCTCATACGACTTCAAAGATATTTGGGGTCTGACGCGCGGTCAGGTAGAGGCCTTTACGGTGGGAACCATTGTGATCGATCTGCTTGTCGGAATCATTGGATATGCGCTGGCAAAGAAGGTCAGAAAATCACTGGTTGAAAGTTCTGAATTGGCATAAATCCGGGCTCCGAGCACAAAACACATAGACATATCTTTTTGTATGATTGATTCCATGGAGAAGAACAATCACATACCTTTTGATCTTGTCGCATCTCACCCGAACCAGTGGCTGATTTCAGATGTGGATGGAGCGATCTCGGCCAAGGCGCTCCCGCAGTCAGATCTTTATTGCAATCCTAAGAATGGGTTCGCCGCTACTGCACCCTCTGTCCTTAACGCTCTAACACTTATGGGATTACCGCTAGGCATCGATCTACAACTGAGTGCACGGGTAGATGTCGATTTCAATTCGGCGTACGACGCAGGAGCGCTTCTTGTCTGGTCCGATGAACGCAATTGGGTCAAATTATGTTTCGAATTCTCTCCTGATCAAGAGTTCATGGTTGTCTCTGTTGTAACTCGTGGTGCATCTGACGACGCGAATTCATTCATTCTTCCCGTGAGCCATGTTTGGCTTCGCATCTCCCGCTTGGCACACGTCTACGCTTTTCATGCATCTACCGACGGAAAGATTTGGAAATTGATTCGCGCCTTCACCATGGGCGAAGATGTGTCGGCCCATAGAGTTGGATTCGTCGCTCAAGCTCCGGTTGGAGATGGCTGCCAGGTTACATTCGAAGAGATTTCCTTCTCCTATACAACACTGGCTGAACTACGAGACGGCTCATAAAGCGGCTTTAAAGCCCAGCTCTAAGTCCCCTTTAATATCCGCAAAGTCTTCTATGCCGATACTCAAACGGATCATGCCTGGCGTAATTCCCGCGTCGCGCAGACCTTCCTCTCCCAATTGAGAGTGCGTGGTTGATGCGGGGTGAATAACAAGCGATCTAACATCGCCAATATTCGCCACATGCCTAAACATCTTCAGACCATTAACAAATTTCTTGCCTGACTCTAGGCCGCCTTTGATATCGAATGACATCACTGCTCCTCCGCCCTTGGGTGCGTACTTCAGTTGATTCTTGTGCCAGATCGAAGATGGCAATCCCCCATAAGCAACTGCTGCAACCTGCGGGTGCGTCGAGAGCCACTCGGCAATCTTCTGCGCATTCTCTAAATGAGCGCGCATACGCATGCTGAGCGTGTCCATCCCTTGTGCCAGAATCCACGCGTTGAACGGCGTTACGCACGGTCCGAAATCTCTGAGAAGTTGCACCCGCAGCTTGATTATGAAGGCAAGATTTCCAAACTGCGAGTCAACTCCGAAATCTCGTGAATAGACCATGCCGTTGTAACTGGGATCCGGCTGATTGAAACCAGGAAACTTCTCAGGGTCCTTTGCAAAATCAAAAGCGCCGGAGTCCACGACCGCACCAACCATGGCGCTTCCATGGCCCGATAAATATTTAGTTGCAGCGTGGGTGACGATGTCAGCGCCGTATTCAAA
>CAIPQX010000076.1 GCA_903867285.1 uncultured Actinomycetes bacterium
CTTTGATCCATCCACCGTGGGAGTCTTGCTAGAGGTGGGTTTAAACCAAGTTCGCGAATGGCTGGCACTTGTCGATGTCGTCATTCTCAATGAAGAAGAAGCACATTTTCTAAGCGGCAAGAATAATCCAATCGAAGCGGCGGCCGAATTGCTCAAAAAGACGCCGTTGGTTGTTATTAAGCGCGGCGGTAATGGAGCACTTGCCCAAGCGCGCGGATCGGCTGTGGTGCAGATACCTGCAGTTGAGACAGAAGTTCTTGATACAACGGGTGCGGGCGATGCATTTGCTGCCGGATTCATTCTGGCATGGGCGAATGATGGCGATCTCATCGATGCTCTCAATAGTGGTGCTTCATTAGCAGCTAAATGTGTATCGACTCTTGGTGCCAGACCCTAAAGGTCAATCGCTCGCTCCTGCAAGTCATCCGCGTTTAGGTTTTTTTTAATATGGATGTGAAACTTGCGCAATGAATTCCACATTGATCATCGTTGCAGTCTTAGCCCTGGCAACTGGATACGGATTAGTGGACCGCAAACGCGCCGGCAAGATTAAGGCAAAAGCGGATTCTCGCCATTCAATCGCAGCTCATGAAATCGGTAGCGAGTTGGGCGAGGCGGCAACTGTCTTGCAATTCTCCAGCGCCTTTTGCACGCCATGCCGCGCAACTCGACGCACTTTGTCCTCGGTCATCGCACATTTTCCAAAGATCAAGCATGTTGAAATTGATGCAGAAAATAATCTGGCTTTAGTACGCCGATTAGATATTCGCCAAACTCCCACGACTCTCTTTTTGAATTCTGCGGGTAGAGAAATTGCACGTGCGGTTGGTGCACCAAAGCGCGATCAAGTGATCAGCGCCCTCGAGAGAATTTAGGTCACGCAATGATTGATGCACGTGGTCCCCGTTGGTCAGCCGGATTGACATCTATAGTTCTCATCCTCGCTCTTATAACTCGTTCTCCATTCTTCATAGCAATTCAATTGATTCAATTTGGAATCGGCGCATTTGCTGGCCCGCCTAACTCTCCCTATGCCTGGTTGTATAAGCGTTTTGTGCAACCCAGACTTTCCAAGGACTTTGATTCAGAAGATGTACGCCCACCACAATTCGCACAATTTGTTGGATTTATCTTTGCGCTGCTGGCCACCGTCGGCGCGGTCACCCACACCTGGCCTTTATTCACTATCGCAACGGCTTTAGCCCTCTTTGCTGCATTCTTAAACGCTGCCTTTGGCTACTGCCTCGGATGCAAGATCTACCTCTTGGGGGTTCGTTTCCGACGGGTCTAGAGTGGGGGTATGAAAAGCCTTAACAACTTTATCGCCGGCTCATCTACCCCATCGCAGTCAGGCGCAACCTCCGAAATCATCAATCCTTCGACCGGCACGGCATATGCCACCGCTCAGCTTTCAAGCGCAGCCGATGTCGATCAAGCGCTCAACGCCGCCGCCGCAGCCTTCGTAGAGTGGCGCGAAACCACTCCAGCCGAGCGCCAACGCGCGCTCCTTAAGATTGCCGATGCCTTGGAATCTCGTGCAGATGAGATCGTTGCCATCGAATCCGAAAATACCGGAAAGCCGATCGGTTTAACTTTGTCCGAAGAGATGCCGCCGATGATCGATGAGATTCGTTTCTTCGCTGGCGCAGCTCGTCACTTAGAAGGTAAATCTGCTGGCGAATATATGCGCGGGATGACTTCGTTCATTCGTCGCGAACCAATCGGTGTCTGCGCTCAAGTAACTCCTTGGAACTACCCCATGATGATGGCGGTCTGGAAATGGGCTCCCGCTATTGCTGCTGGCAACACCGTTGTACTTAAGCCAAGTGATACGACACCAGCGTCCACCATCTTTATGGCAGAGGTAATGTCAGAATTCCTTCCAACAGGAGTATTCAACGTTGTCACCGGAGATCGGGATACGGGACGCCTACTTGTCGAACATAAAATTCC
>CAIPQX010000077.1 GCA_903867285.1 uncultured Actinomycetes bacterium
AATCGACAGTTGTTAAGGGGTTATTTGGCTGAGATCAGGTTAAATCCATATATTCGTGATGATTTATTGCTTTTGTCGTTCCTGAATTACGTATCGCATCCTATGATTTTGGACTATGGGATTGCGCGAAATTGGCAAGGATCTATGGCGCAGCAACTGGCTATCCCCCAGGGGACTCTTGAAATATTCCTTGGTGGTCATACTGACTTTGGCGGGTTACTACGTTGTGTCGGGCTCGGTGGTGGGGTTCCAAGCGCTGGCGCTTAAGAGTCAGGTAAAGGAATTCAGCCAAGAGTTGAAGACAGGAGCAAGTGCTAATTCCGAAGATGCTACAACAGCGAAGATAAGTCACAGCATCAAAAATTTGAATGCAACCCTCACCAATCCCTTCTGGAGCCCACTTACAAATCACTTCTTACGCGGTGCTCAGACTGAAATTACTTTGGCGGCGCAGCTCGTCAGAGTGGCTCCCAATTTGCTGGGCGCGCAGAGTCCCAAGAAGTATTTGCTGGTCTTTCAGAATTCAGCGGAAGCTCGTGGTACCGGTGGGATTATCGGAGCGTATGCCGAAATTCAGGTTTACCGCGGGGCGATGACCGTTTTAAAACAGGGATCTAACGTGGCGCTGAAATCTCTCAACGAGATTCCAATTGCCATGCCAGCGGAATTTGTGCAGTTGTACGGGAGCGACCCTGCTATTTGGCAGAACTCGAACCTATCCCCCCATTTTCCGTACGGGGCGCAGATTTGGTTGGCCTTGTGGCAGAAACAGTATGGCGAGAAGTTGGATGGAGTTATTGCGGTTGATCCCACTGCCTTGAGCTACCTTTTGCGCGCAACTGGGCCTGTAGTTTTGAAGAGCGGGGAACAGATCACGGCGGCCAATGAGGTATATAAGACCTTGTCAGAGGCGTATAAGACTTATGAAAAGAACAACGATGCTCGTAAGCAATATCTGGTGAACATGATGAACGCCACTTTTGCCAAGATAACTGCTGGGCAGTATTCGAAGATCACGATGGCAAAAGCGATCAGGGATGCGATCGTTCAGGGACGTATATTGGTCTATTCAACCGATCCTGCGAGTGAGGCGATTCTGAGCAAGACTCGATTGGGTGGGTTTATGTCCACGGCGGCGAACAATGAGTATCGAGCGGTGATTCAGAATATTGATGCCAGCAAGCTGGATTATTACCTGTCACGTAGCGTTTCGATTAAGGCGCTTAAGTGCTCTGTTCCTCGGGTGACGCAAGTGACCATGACCGTGAAAAACACTCTGGCGAGCGGTGAGGGGCTTCCCCAGTACGTCTTGACCCGCTCGGACCTCTCACGCCCAGAGACGACAATGTCCGGACAACACCACTTCCAGGTATTTGTATATGGCCCAACGGGGTCTACATTGGTTGTAGCACAAAGGTCTTCCGTGAACGGAAGTCCGGACAAACTCGGTACAGAACGAGGTCGCCCGGTACTAGTCGTAGACGAAGATCTAGCGCCGTTAGCAGGTGACGTTATTATTGCAACTTTCTCTGGTGGCGTGGGTCCAATCACCTACGTCGATCAACCTCTAGTTCTAGGTACGGCGGTTTCGATTAGCGACAACTGCACATGAGTTTGATGAGGAGCATTACATGAAGGTTTGGTCAAAAGGTCTAATAGTCCTAATCGCGTCCTGCTTATGTATTGCGCTGGCGCAACCATCCTTCGGTGCCGCCTATCCACCAGCACCTGGCACTCTGTTGCCCGTACTGGTTCCTCCAACCACCGTGAAAGTAACTGCACCTAACCAGGTTGCTCCCCCATCACAATCAGTTTCACTTAGTGCGCCAGATGGTGCGAATTTAAGTTCGATTATTATCAACGGCAAGGTATACACGACAACTTCAACTGACCTTTCGAAAATTAGGATGCCAGTATTGGTTGGACCGAAGGATAAAGTTATTATCGAAGTAGTGGACTCAAATGGAAATATTGTAAATGTTCCAGTGGTTCCGCAGACCTCAAATGTCGTTCTGGGAAATATTAACTTTGATTCTGGTTTGACTGGCTTGTCAGGAGCG
>CAIPQX010000078.1 GCA_903867285.1 uncultured Actinomycetes bacterium
ACCAAGGACTCCGCCGCCTACATCAACGGCGTCCTGGGCCGTGTCATCCTGCTGAAGTCGGTAATCTCACTCTACTAAGTGGACTGCTAGACTTCCATCGCGGAATCAGCCGCATATCCTTTAACTGACGTCCTGTGAGGCGGCAAAGGAGATTAGATGAGTGTTGTATTAGAACAGAGCGAGATTGATCGTTCGCTTAAACGTATTGCTCATGAAATTATTGAACGCAATCATGGACTCCAATCAGTCGTTCTACTCGGTATTCCCACGCGCGGTGTAACCCTGGCCCAGCGCATTGGCTCCTTTCTCGCCTCGATCGATACGCCAGTTCCCGTCGGCGTTCTCGATATCACCATGTTCCGCGATGACCTGCGGCTTCGTCCTCCGCGCCCGTTGGTGCCAACGCACATTCCCTCCGAGGGTTTAGAGGGCAAAGATCTTATTCTTGTCGATGACGTTCTTTATTCAGGTAGAACTATCAGAGCTGCCCTGGATGCAATTGGCGAACTGGGCAGACCGCGAACCGTGCAGTTAGCGGTCCTCATTGATCGTGGCCATCGCCAACTCCCTATTCGCGCCGACTATGTAGGGAAGAACATTCCGACAAATGCCCGCGAGAGCGTGCGCGTACAACTGCACGAGATCGATGGAATCGATCAAGTAGAGCTGAGCGTCTGATGCATACTCCGCACCTGCTCTCCATCAATGACCTCACTAAGAGCGAAGCGCTAGAGATTCTTGATACCGCGCGTGAGTTATCTCGAATCACCGATGGCGCTATAAAGAAATTACCCACCTTGCGCGGGCGCACCGTCGTGAATCTCTTCTTCGAAGATTCGACAAGAACTCGCCTCAGTTTTGAAGCGGCCGCCAAGCGCCTCTCCGCTGAGGTAATCAATTTTTCAGCCAAAGGTTCAAGCGTGAGTAAGGGTGAATCTCTAAAAGATACCGCCCAAACCTTGGAGGCGATGGGAGCGGAGTTAATGATCATTCGCCACCCCACATCAGGCTCTGCCCAGCGTTTAGCAGAATCGGGTTGGGTCAAATCGCATATCGTCAATGCCGGCGATGGAATGCACGAACATCCCACCCAGGCTCTCTTAGATGCCTACACAATTCGATCGCACTTCCCAGAGCACGATAGAGATTTCACGGGATTGCGCATTGGAATCGTGGGGGACATCCTGCACTCCCGGGTCGCTCGCAGCAATGTCCTTCTCCTCACCGCTTTGGGAGCTCGCGTAGTTCTGATTGGACCGCCAACCTTGATCCCAGTGGGTGCTTATAGCTGGCCGGTCGATATCTCTTACAACTTGGATGAAGAGATAGGGACTTTGGATGCCATCATGATGTTACGCGTACAAAGTGAGAGAATGAGTGATGCCTTCTTCCCAACGGAGCGCGAGTATGCGCGTGATTTTGGGCTTGGAACGCAACGGCTCAAGTCGCTTCGCAAGAGCGCCATCATCATGCATCCTGGACCGATGAATCGTGGCTTAGAAATATCTGCCGCCAGCGCAGATTCTCCACAATCGGTAATTTTGGAGCAGGTAGCAAATGGCGTCCTAGTGCGAATGGCGGTTCTTTATCTACTCATGGGCGGAACCTCGATTCCGACAGAGGGGGTTCTCGTATGAGCAATTCAGATTTTCATTTAAAGAATGTAGTAATGAGCGATGGCTCTTCTGTCGAGATCGAAGTACGAGAGCACCGCATCGCGCGCATCGGCACCACACTTGAAACAGATCTTCCCGCTGTCGAAGGTCATGGAGCGATGGTCCTGCCCGGACTCGTCGATCTCCACACCCATCTACGGGAACCGGGCAAAGAGAATTCCGAAACCGTTCTCTCTGGTAGCCAAGCTGCGATCAAGGGTGGATACACGGCTCTTAGCGCAATGGCCAACACCTCACCAGTAGCGGATACCGCCGGCGTGGTTGAACAAGTTGCGCGATTAGGAAAGGAAGCGGGACTTTGCGATGTCTTTCCTATTGGCGCTGTAACGGTTGGACTTAAGGGCGAATCTCTCGCGGAACTTTCTGCAATGGCGCAGTCCGCTGCCCGAGTACGTATCTTCAGCGACGATGGTCATTGCATTAGCGATCCACTCTTAATGCGGCGCGCTTTAGAATATGTAAAGGCCTGCGGAGGGGTTATTGCGCAACACGCGCAAGACCCACTATTGACCGTCGGTTCTCAGATGAACGAAGGAATCGTTTCAAGTCGTTTGGGTCTCAAAGGTTGGCCTACAGTAGCCGAAGAGTCCATCATTGCCAGAGATATCTTGATGGCGCATTATGTGCAGAGCAGATTGCACATCTGTCACCTCACCACAAAAGGTGGAGTCGAATTAGTTCGGTGGGCCAAGAGCCAGGGCATCGCAGTGACCGCGGAGGTGACACCTCACCACCTCATGCTTACCGACGATCTGGCTGAGAGTTACGATCCGGTTTATAAAGTGAATCCGCCGTTGCGCACCGCGGCTGATGTGCAAGCCCTGCGCGAAGGTTTAGCGGATGGCACGATTGATATCGTCGCTACCGATCACGCTCCACACCCGGCAGAGGATAAAGATTGCGAATGGAGCGCCGCCGCCTTCGGGATGATCGGCTTGGAAACCGCTCTCTCTATCGTGGCTAAGGCGATGATAGAAACTGGATTAATGGATTGGGACACTCTCGTTAAGCGCATGTCAACGATGCCCGCTGCGATTGGTGGGTACGAAGATCACGGGACATTAGCCATAGGACGCACCGCAAACTTTATGGTTGTGGATCCGAACGCAACATGGAAGGTTGATAGGAATCATCTCTTCTCCCGGAGCTCAAATACCCCTTTTCACGATTTCACACTTCCAGCGCCAGTAATCCATACCTTCTTTCGAGGAGTTCATGTTCTGCGCGATGGACAATTGACGGGGTTAAAATATGAGTAAAGCGTTCTTAGTTCTCGACGATGGCACGATCTTCGAAGGTGAAAGTTGGGCCACCCTGGGAGAAGCCTTTGGAGAGGCGGTCTTCTCAACTGGCATGACTGGGTATCAAGAGACTTTAACCGACCCGTCGTATCATAAGCAGATCGTAATCATGACCGCCCCGCATATTGGAAATACCGGAATGAATGATCTCGATAAGGAATCGGAAAAGATTTGGGTTGCCGGATTCGTTGTGCGCAATCCCTCACCACGCGTGAGCAATTGGCGATCTCAATACTCATTAGAGACCGCACTCATCGAGGCGGGTGTAGTTGGTATTCAAGGTGTAGATACAAGAGCCATCACCCGACACCTACGTGATCGTGGAGCGATGCGCATGGGGATCTTCTCCGAGACCACTTTGACTCGCTCCGAAATGGTTATCAAAGTCCGCGCGACAGAAGCGATGGCCGGCGCCTTTCTCGCCAACGATGTAACTACCAAAGAGAAGTACGTTGTCAGTCCTCCGGCAGGTACCGAGGTGCGCTTTCGCGTAGCGGCCATTGATTTGGGGATCAAAAATGCGACGCCAAGGTCAATGTCCGAACGCGGAATTGAAGTAACGGTTTACCCGTTGGGCACCACCGCTGCAGAGATCAAAGAGGCCAACCCCGATGGATTGTTTATCTCTAACGGCCCCGGAGATCCTGCAACAATGACCCAAGTGGTAGATCTGGTCCGCGAATTTTTGGCGGATGAGATACCCACCTTTGGAATCTGTTTCGGCCATCAAATTTTGGGTCGCGCCTTAGGACTTGAAACATATAAATTGACCTTCGGCCATCGCGGCATTAATCAACCCGTTAAGAATCTACAGAGCGGCAGAATTGAAATCACCGCCCACAATCACGGTTTCGCAGTCGAAGCCCCGCAAGGCGGCAATTTCCATACGGCATTTGGTAGCGGTTTTGTCAGCCACATCTGTCTTAATGACGGAGTCGTCGAGGGACTCGAGTTAATCGAACGTCCCGCATTCAGCGTGCAATATCACCCCGAATCCGCCGCCGGTCCACATGATGCGGCATACCTCTTCGATCACTTCGTAGAGCTGATGAGCAAATCAAAGGTTAAAAATGCCTAGAGATAACAGCATCGAAAGCGTCCTGGTTATTGGATCCGGTCCAATAGTTATAGGACAGGCCTGCGAATTCGATTACTCTGGAGTCCAAGCCTGTCGCGTCCTACGCGAAGAGGGCATTCGAGTAATTTTAATTAACTCCAATCCGGCGACGATTATGACCGACCCTGAATTCGCGGATGCCACTTATATCGAACCGATTACCCCTGAGTTCATTGAAAAGATTATGGAGATAGAGAAGCCTTCCGCTGTTCTGGCAACTCTTGGGGGACAGACTGCTCTTAATGCCGCCATGGCACTTCACGCCCGCGGCTCATTTGAAAAGTTTGGGGTTAAATTAATTGGCGCCAATGTTGAGGCGATTAAGCGCGGAGAAGATCGCGAAATCTTTAAGACTATCGTTGCAAAGGTCGGGGGAGAGTCCGCGCGCTCCCGGATCTGCCATTCCATGTCGGACTGTTTGAGCGCAGCCACAGAGTTGCGTTATCCCGTCGTTGTTCGACCTTCATTTACGATGGGTGGTCTGGGCTCTGGAATTGCGTTCAGCCAGAACGAGCTAGAACTCATTGCGGGTGCGGGATTGCGACATAGCCCGACAAATGAGGTTCTCTTAGAAGAGTCCATCTTGGGGTGGAAGGAATTTGAACTGGAAGTCATGCGAGATCATCTCGACAACGTAGTCATCGTCTGCAGTATTGAGAATGTCGATCCCATGGGCGTGCATACCGGTGATTCAATTACCGTCGCCCCTGCACTAACCCTGACCGACGTCGAGTATCAACGATTGCGCGACCTTTCCATAGACATCATTCGCGAAGTTGGCGTCGAAACCGGTGGTTGCAACATTCAATTTGCAGTCAATCCGGTAGATGGTCGCATCATTGTTATCGAGATGAACCCACGGGTTTCGCGCTCATCGGCGCTAGCCTCAAAAGCGACTGGTTTTCCGATTGCCAAGATCGCGACCAAATTGGCAGTTGGATACACTCTCGATGAGATTCAAAATGACATCACTAAGAGCACCCCGGCGTCCTTTGAGCCGACCCTGGACTACATCGTCGTTAAAGTGCCTCGGTTCGCCTTCGAAAAATTCGCAGAAGCCGATCCACGTCTGACCACAACCATGAAGTCAGTGGGAGAAGCAATGGCGATGGGCCGTTCCTTTGCTGAGGCGCTGCAGAAGGCGTTGCGTTCGTTGGAAAAGAAGGGCAGCACATTTTCCTGGGAGCAGAGCGGAGAATCCCTCGATTCGCTTCTCTCCAAGATAGGTATCCCTACAGAATGGCGCCTGCAACAAGTACAAAGAGCGCTCTGGTTGGGTGCGACTATCGAAGAGGTGCATGCGATATCCAAGATCGACCCATGGTTCCTGGCGCAAATTCAAGGAATTAATGAGTTAGCCAACGAGATTTCCGCTGCCTCTACTTTAGGAGTTGATCTTCTCCGCAAAGCCAAGGTAAACGGTTTTGGTGATGCGCAAATCGCTGCTTTACGAAATGTGTCTGAGGCGCAGATAAGAAGCGACCGCGGAAGCTTAAACATCCACCCGGTATTTAAAATGGTCGATACGTGTGCCGCGGAATTCGCGTCGAGTACTCCGTACTACTACTCCTCATATGATTTGGAATCTGAGGTGTTGTCACGTGTAAAACCCGCAGTCATCATCTTGGGTAGTGGACCGAATCGCATCGGACAGGGTTTGGAATTTGATTACTCGTGTGTCCATGCCGCTTTTGCGCTACGCGAAGCGGGTTTCGAAACCATCATGATCAACTGCAACCCCGAAACCGTCTCAACAGACTATGACACTTCTGATCGACTCTATTTCGAACCATTAACTTTGGAAGATGTCCTTGAAGTCGTAGCGGCTGAAAGTGCCGCTGGCCCTGTTCTGGGTGTTATTGCGCAACTTGGCGGACAGACTCCGTTAGGCCTGGCGCGCGGTCTCCTAGAAGCCGGTGTGACAATTTTGGGAACCAGTCCACATGCCATTGATATGGCGGAGGATCGCGGTGAATTCGGAAGAATATTGCAGGAAAACTCTTTGAACGCTCCGAAATTCGGGCTCGCTCGCTCCTACGAAGAAGCTCTCAAAGTTGCGGCTGATATCTCCTATCCGGTCTTGGTTCGTCCATCCTTCGTCCTAGGCGGCCGAGGCATGGAGATCGTGTACGACGATGAATCCCTCAAAGGCT
>CAIPQX010000079.1 GCA_903867285.1 uncultured Actinomycetes bacterium
GAAATTCCAAAGAGTTGCCCAGCGGCAGCAACGCCAGCAAATTCCGCAGTCATTGTTCCGACGTTTGCCAATATCAAAGCAACCGCGCTAAAACTTCCGGCCCGAGCGCCATACTTCTGACGTACCAATCCAATGAGACCCTGACGAGTTACAACACCAATGCGTGCACCTAAGTCTTGAAAGACGATCAGCGCGAATGTCGAAACAACCAGCACCCAGAGCATGCGGTAGCCATATTTGGCTCCGAGTTGTGAATAAGTCGTGATTCCAGCGGGATCATCATCTGAGAGCCCGGCAATCATTCCAGGGCCCATAACCGCTAAAAAGGCCGCAATTCTTAACTTGCGGCCGCTCGGAATAGTTACGTTGCTCATGAACGCGTCACCCCGCCCTGCGTAAAGCGGCTGCGATTTTGTGAAAGCGCATCCACGAGATCATCGGCAAGAATTCGACCGATGGGCTTGTTCTTCTCATCAATAACGATGATCGAAGAACCGCGGTTATTTGAAAATTCTTCTACGACCTCATTGATGGGAGTATCGATGGTTACGGCAGTGGGAAATGGTTTAGCCATTAGACCCGAAACTAGGCTAGAAGGAGCGGCGCCAATTAGTTCTACGGTCTGTATGTGATCCAGGAGTTTGCCCTTGCTATCCACTACAACAACTCCGTCTGAGCTTTCGCGTTCTCTATTTTCCACCAGTAGCCGCAACGCTGTTGCGACGGTATCGCTGCCTTTTACAATCAAAATATGAGTTGTCATTATGCCGCCTGCAAGCTCTTCATCGAAGGAGACCAATTCGCGCAACTTCTTCGCGGTTCCAACTTCCATGGCGCCTAAAATACTTTCGCGGTGCTCTTCTTCCAGATCACGGAGAACTTCAGCAGATTCATCAGGTTCCATATGCGCCAAGAGTTTGGCGGAGCTCTCTGCAGTCAAACCACGGAGCAAGCCTTCGAGTTCGTCATCTTCCATCTCTTCGAGCACATCGGCGGCAAGTGCTGGATCCAACATCTCAATAAGTGCGCCTTGCTCTCTACCAGCAAGATCTTCGATGAGATCTGCTAAGTCGGCGGGTCGCAGCTGACTAAGCGCAGAACGTGTTGCAGAAGTGCGAACTACTCCCGTGGAATCCGTTAAGGATGCAACCGATGCCCAATCTAGAACGTGATCAGGGGTAGGTCTACGCGAGAGTGATCCGGGAAAGAGTCGACGTAAGAAAGACATGAAAGAGATATCAACTCCAACAACGCGAATCTCTTTATTAAATGGCGCTAGATAGAGATCAGATGTGCGCACCACTCGCAGACCGTCAACGTCAACGATTTGGTGATCCAGCACATCGGCATCGAGGAGTGATTCGCCAGGGCGACGCGAAAATGTTTCGAGGTTAATCACCGCAGATGAAAGAGTGATCGAACTAGGTGTGAGAACCGATATACGGGCTCCATTTATGAATGACTTGCTATTTGCAATCTTGACTATCAAGCCAGATACCGGCGGATATGTCTCTTCGCCATGTCGAACCACGACATCAACCAATCGACCTATCTCTCGGCCATCGGGTCCAAAGACTGGACGACCGATCAAGCCAGCGAGAGAGACGAGCGAATCTCGAACGCTCTTACGCGATATCAAGAGGTCGCTGCGGCCGACTAACCGCTTTGCAACGGTATTTATCGCGGCTACAGGAGGACGTTTCACCCCGTCAGTCTACGGGCTCGCCTCTCGAGAAAGGATTAGGTGTGCAGTGAAAGCGGTACTCCGACCAAGGAGCGGGGACGAATCACGATTGCGGATAAGAGTTCATCAAATGTTTTCTTGATGAGCCCATCTCCTAGCCCAAGATAAGCGGGGGTGCCATGATCTCCGCCATCACGCAGTTCAATATCGAAGGGCACCTTAGCCAGAAGTGGAATCTCGGAACCCACCAAGGCGCTCAAACGCTTAGCTGTTTCAGCCCCTCCACCTGCACCAAAAATAGCGATGGGCTCACCGCAGTGCGGGCATGGGCTTTCGGACATATTCTCAACGACCCCAAGGATGCGCTGTTTCATCTGGAATGCAATTCTGCCTGCCCGCTCGGCTACCTCTGCGGCGGCGACCTGCGGAGTGGTTACTACAAGAATTTCAGAGCGTGGGATCAACTGTCCAAGTGAGATGGCTATGTCACCGGTGCCCGGAGGTAGATCAAGTAGCAATAGATCGAGTGAGCCCCAGTAGGCATCAGTCATGAGCTGTTCGAGAACTCGGTGGAGCAACGGGCCACGATATGCAATTGGATCTTCACGATTCGGCTTGAACATCTCCATGGAAACTACTTTGACACCATGATTTTCCACCGGGATGAAGGTCTGATCTAAAGCGGTTGGTCTCTTATCCAAGATTCCCATGAGGCGAGGAATCGAATGACCGTAAACATCGGCATCCAATATCCCAACGCTCAAGCCGCGAGCTGCTGCCGCAACGGCCAGGTTGACCGTGACGGAGGACTTTCCGACTCCACCCTTGCCTGATGCAATACCGATCACGCGCGTCAAAGAGTCAGGTTGCGCAAATTGATTAAATTTTTCACGGCCGCCGCGCAGTAATTTCTTCACAGCATCACGCTCTTCGTCGTTCATGACTCCAAAATTGATTGCTACGGATTTGACGCCAGCGACAGCGGCGACAGCCGAGCCGATATCGGTTTGCAACTGATCGCGCATGGGACATCCGCTGATTGTTAATTTAATAGCGATAGTGGCTACGCCATCGGCGAAGAGAACAGATTCCACCATTCCGAGGTCAGGTAAGGGACGACGAAGTTCAGGATCGTTCACCTGCGCTAACGCTTTGTGGATCTCTAAAACTACCTCTTGAGTCATAGGTGCACTCTACGACCCTATTTAGATGCGACGAGTGTGATCTTGATCGACTTGATCACAGAACCACGTTGATATTTTAGGGTTACTGTGTCGCCAATTGAATGTGCTCGAATGGCAACGATCAGATCATCGGCCACGGCAATATCTTTGCCATTAATGGCAAGAATGATGTCGCCTCTTTGGAATCCTGCTTTAGCCGCAGGCCCCCCGGGCAGAATCGCATTTGATGTGTTGGCAATCTTTGCCCCAGGACCGGCAAAACTGGAATCAAGGGACATTCCAACTATTGGATAGTGCGAGGTTCCGGTCTTAATCAGTTGGTCCGCGGTCCTTTTAGCTTGGTTAATCGGTATCGAAAATCCTAAGCCAATCGAACCTGGTTGACCCGAGATAGAGTTCCCCAGAGAAGCAATTGCGGAGTTAACACCGATAACCGCGCCAGTTGAATCCACCAAAGGTCCGCCGGAGTTACCAGGGTTGATGGCGGCATCGGTTTGTAGTGCATCGATGAACGAGCTTTCACCAGCGGTGTTATCAGAGCTGGTTGTAACGGGGCGATTTTTTGCAGAGATAATTCCGGTCGTCACAGTTCCTTGTAGCCCGAGCGGTGATCCAATAGCAATAACAGGATCTCCTACCTGAACGTTATCGCTGTTACCGAGAACGAGGGCAGGTGCTCCCGTTACGTCGATTTTGAGAACGGCGAGATCATACGAAGTATCACGCCCGACAAGGGTCGCTGTGTACTGGGTATTGTTGGAAAGTTTTACTGTGATTGGTGTTTTTGCGAGCACTGCTGCTTCGACCACGTGGTTGTTGGTCATGATGTAACCGCTTGATTCAATAAAGAAACCAGTACCAGTATCTGTTCCAGCAGTGGTACTCGAATCAACTTCTACGACAGAGGGAAGGACGCGAGCGGCAATTCCGGCAACCGAGTTGGGTGCGCGACTAATAATTGAGGTCGATGTGACCAAGTGATGCGAATTATCAAATGCAACTTTGCCAATCAGCGCGCCAACTAGTCCTGCAATCAGCGACATAGCGAGTGCCATATACCAAGTGACTTGAACAACGCGCTTGAGTGGAGCAATCGGAGCGAAGGTAGCTGCCATCGATTGACCATCCGAAACCCACCAGGGGGTCTGCGTTGGGGTTGGAGAAGGATTGGGTTCTTCGTTGATGATTGATTCTTCTTCAGACATTGTCACATTATAATTGAGTTAAAGCTTTGTCGCTAGAAGTACTCCGCCGCCCAGCGGCAAAACAATGGAACTCCAACGCGAATCCTCTTTTACAGCGCGTATTCCATCACGGCGTGAAATGCTCTCAAAATCTCGCTGCGTAGGATCGGCCACTTTCCCGCCGCTGAGCACATGATCCACGAAGAGGATCCCGCCCGGCCGGAGTAGGCGATAAGACTCGTGAATGAGATCCATCAAGTCAGATGCTGGACGGATAACGACGAGGTCATAATTGTTATCTGCAAGTTTGCCGACAACTTCCATAATAATCCCTGTGATTAATCGAAAGCGCTGAGTCGAAATACCAGACTCCTCAAAAACTGATCGCGCAGAAGCCGCGTGCTCGCGTTCGGTATCGATAGATGTGAGAACTGCATCTGGTCCTGCGCCGGCGAATAACCAGAGTCCGCTCACACCAGAGCCAGTTCCAATTTCAACGATGGAGCGGGCTTTCAGTGATTCAACTGCAAAGCGGAGCAGACCACCGACAGCAGGAGTTGGATCGAGCGTACCTAACTCTTCAGCATTGTTGCGGGCTTGTTGCATGAATATATCTTCGCGAACGTAGCCCTCAGCAAATGCTGACATATCGCCGCGGTTCCCGATCATGAGAGAGATGTTAGCCATTCGATGAGCAAACGGGTGCCAAATCCAGTCCCACCCTTGATAACTTCACCAGAATCCACCTCAGAACGAGCTGGTCCTGCGATATCCAGATGTACCCAGTTCCGCTTCCCCACAAAATGCTCTAAGAAGAGCGCCGCGGTCACCGACCCAGCACTGAAGTGCCGAGCGGACGCATCATGATTGAGATCAGCAACTGGGCTAGCCAGCGAGGGTAGGTAATCATCCTGAAGTGGCATCGGCCAGACGCGATCCCCGATCCGCTCCCCGATCTCGTGAAGCTGTGCTGTTAACGATACGTTGCGTGAATACATCGCTCCATATTGTTTTCCGAGACCGAGCGTCGCTGAACCAGTCAGCGTTGCAATATCTATTAAGTAATCAGGCTTTAACTCCAGGTCTGCATATGCCAGTCCATCGGCGAGTACTAACCGACCTTCTGCATCTGTGTTGATAATTTCTACGGTGGTGCCGCCGAATTGGGCAATAACATCTGATGGACGTTGTGCAGTTCCAGAAACCATATTCGCAGCGCACATCATGAGCGCCGTAATTCGCACGCGCGGTTGAATCTTGGCCATCGCAACCGTTGCAGTCAGAATTGCTGCGGCACCTGCCATATCGCTCTTCATGGGAATCATCAGATCGTATGGTCGCTTCATAGAGACACCGCCGGTGTCGTATGTAATTCCTTTGCCAACAAGTACTACATGCGGCCAATTCTTGCTCCCGGCGGGCGCATAATGAATTTCGATAAGCCGGGGAGGAGTACTCGGTGCAGAGTTACCAACTGCGCGCAGGCCGCCGAATGCATCGAGCTCGCGACCCTTTTTAACGGTGATGGTTAAATCTGGGTTCTTTGCTTGGCGAACGAGCAACTTGGCTTGCTCTGCGAGCCAGGCTGGATTTTTAATATTTGAAGGGGTGTGAATGAGATCGCGCGTCCGCCACGTCGCCTCTGCGAGAATACTGGCGCGTTCTGCTGCCTCTGAAAGTTCTTGGCCAAATATAAATGCCGTCGCGCCTTTTGCACGCGCGCTTACATCGCTCTTGGAGTAATCGCTTTTAAGATTCCAACCGTATTGTGAAAGCGAGAGCGCAACCATATGCGCGAGCGCAGCGTCATATTCACCGGAGTAAGTACTAAAGATCGAGTAACCCGTTGATTTCACTTTGCGACCGAGCGCGGCTCCAGCTTTTCGAGCATCCTCTATTGAGTCGCTGCCGAAACCAAGAATAAATAGTCGAACTAGAGTGCCCGATGGGGTGAGGGGTATCTCCAGTATCTCCCCCGCCTTAGCGCTGAAGTTGGGCCACTGCTGCAGAATTTCGGCATAGGTGTTTCCACTCTTTGCGAGAATTTGAGTAGTGATTTCGTTCGACAGAAGTTCTGAACCTGCATCGGAAATATAAGCAGGAATAACTAGGGCGTGGAATTTATCGAGCGCACCCGCGGAGATAGAACCAACCGTTCTGAAAGTTGGCTGAGGCAGATGCATGAGACGACTCTATTTCTTAACGAGTGCTACTGCCGCCTGAAGGGCATTTCCTAGATTGGTTGCCTCTTCGACGTTGAGCTCGACCACTAAGCGGCCGCCGCCCTCAAGAGGGATACGCATCACCAGGCTTCTAGCCTCTTTGGTGACCTCCATGGGACCATCGCCAGTTCGTGGTTTCATGGCTGCCATGGTGAAACTCCCTTACTTAAAAACAATGAGGAACGTAGGGGAGAAGTATCTCGCATCAGGCCAGAGGTGGGAAATCCAGCGCCTCTAATAGACGCCTCTTGCCACGCTCAATGACCGCGCCAACCACTTTATTCGGCACTCCCAGCGTCTGCGCAATCTCAATTGTGGGCATCCCCTTGACATAATGCAGAGAAAGAATAAAGCGTTCTTCCTCCGGCAGGCTCGCTAAGAGTTCCGCGAGAGTCGGCGCCGGCTTCATGAGGGCAGATTACTAGTAGGACTGGCAAAGTAGTACGAGCCGGGAAGAAGGCAGCGCAAACCTAGGTTATTGGGCCATTTGATAGCGTTCGCCATATGAGAAAAGGCTTCGGTTCTGGCGTAGCAACAATTGCAGCAAATGGGGACCTCCTTGATTGTTGGTTCATTCACGTTGGCCTCGAACCACTCGCTAAACCAGCCGACCGCTCTGCACTTCTCGCCGCAGATCCATTGCGCGGAGTAACGAAGGAGGCTATCGATCTCGAGATTGATTTGGATAGCGCACCTACTTCGGCTTCGGATGCTTACCTGCGACTCCATCTCCTCTCTCATCGCTTAGTCAAGCCCCACGGCCTGAACCTCGATGGAATCTTCGGCCTCCTGACCAATGTTGCGTGGACCTCAGCCGGGCCTTGCTCTCTAGTCGACTTTGAATTAACCCGCGCCAAGTTGCGCGCAGCTCATGGAAACCTCACTGTCTATAGCGTCGATAAATTTCCCCGGATGGTTGATTATGTAATTCCAGAAGGTGTGCGTATCGCTGATGCAGATCGGGTCAGACTCGGTGCTTATTTATCTTCGGGCACCACGATCATGC
>CAIPQX010000080.1 GCA_903867285.1 uncultured Actinomycetes bacterium
CCATGGATTGGGAATTCTACTGTACTTAGTTGGGTACAAATATTGTCTTTCGGTAGTACTCGAGTTCTTCGATGGAATCGCGAATATCGCCGAGCGCGCGGTGGTTGCCGGTCTTCTTAGGCGCGGCAAAGTAGACCCTGGGGTACCAGCGGCGGGCTAGCTCCTTTACGGATGAGACATCGACCGTGCGGTAGTGCAGGTAATTGTTGACCTCGGGCAGGAAGCGCGCGATGAAGGTGCGATCGACCGATACTGAGTTGCCGGCCAAGGGGGACTTTCCCGCCCCGGGGGCATACTTATTGAGGTACTCCAGAATCTGGGTTTCGGCCTCAGAAAGGGAGACCCCTTCTGGGATCTCGGTGATGAGGCCAGAGGTCGTGTGCATCTCGCGGACGAAGTCGTTCATGCCCTCCAGAGCCTCAGGGGAGGCGTGGATAACCAGGTCGACCCCTTCGCCCAAGATATTGAGTTGTGAATCGGTGACGAGGACTGCAATCTCGACCAGCAGGTCCTTCTCGAGATCCAACCCGGTCATTTCGCAATCGACCCAGATTAGATTCGGCGCTTCGTTTCCCATACCCGAACCTTAGGGCACCCAGTGGTGGGGGTCGATTTCACTTTCCGTTCACCTTCTAGACACCTTCGCTCCATAATTTGAAACCCAAAAGGGTCAAGTATTCCCTCGTGAGTTCAACATCAACCCAGATTCCTGTGGCCATCCCCCCAAGGCGGGAGATCACAACTAAGCCTCGGTTCTCGGATCGAGTCTTTCGTGGCGTAGTAACAACTGGCGGATTGTCCTCGTTGGTAATTCTGGGATTAATTCTTATATTCCTTTTATTCAATGGCTTCAACACGCTAAAAACGCAGGGCCTGCACTTTCTAACAAGCAGCAACTGGCAAGCAGCTGTAAATGATGCTGGACAGATTGATCCAAAGAATTCCCACTTCGGAATTGCCGCAATGCTTATTGGCACGATGCTCGTAGCCGTTATTGCGGTAGTAATCGGTGTGCCAATCAGTGTGGGTGCGGCGATTTACCTAACATTTTATGCACCACCTTCAATCAAGAAGATCATGGTTTCAGCGATCGATCTCATGGCTGCCTTTCCTTCAGTCCTGTTCGGTCTCTGGGGATTTTTCGTGCTGGAAGCTTCGGGTGAGTACTGGGCGAAGTTGCTTAGTAAATACTTCTCGTGGATTCCATTCTTTAAATTGCCAGCGCCATATGTGACGCGCTCGCCATTTATCGCAGGCTTGGTTCTCGCCGTGATGATTATTCCTATTGTTACTTCAATCTCTCGTGAAATTTTCTCGCAGACTCCGCTGGACCGGATGCAAGCTGCATATGCCTTGGGCGGAACTCGCTTCGCTATGTTGCGCGCTGTTGCTTTTCCTTATGCCCGCTCTGGAATCGTCGGCGGAATCATGCTTGGCCTCGGTCGCGCTATGGGCGAGACTGTCGCTGTTTACACCGTATTAAATATTGTTTATCAGGTTAATTGGCATATCTTGTTTAGCGCCGGCGGAAACGTTGCATCCATGATTTTGTTGAAGTTTGGTGAAGCATCACCGTATGAGATCAAGGCCTTGATGGCTGCGGGACTAGTGCTCTTTATTATGACCCTTATCGTCAATTCACTGGCTAATTTGATCGTTTCGCGCACCGGAAAGAGCGGTCGCTAATGTCAACGATCGAAAAGATGCCCACTCCAACACCACGCAAGCCTTGGGCTCCAACGCCGATTGATCGGGCTAAGACCGCTGGAATCCTTGTTGCGGCGATTGCGGTTTCACTTATTGTTCTCTTGATGACCCCGCTCTATGGGAAACTGGCTTTTGCCGCGGTCTTCTTCATTGCGTACTTAACTATTGATTTTGTCGTCAGCTTTGCCAAGGCCGGCCGAGCTGCCGCAGTAGATAGCGTTTTCCGAGGTCTGGTTACCACGGCTATCGCGATCGCTGTTATGCCAATCATCAGTATTTTGGTGACGGTATGGGTTCGTGGTCACCATGGTCTGCACTGGACTCTCTTTACAAAAGATATGCACTCTAATTCATTTACCGACCCCATCGGTCAGGGTGGATTGCTGCACGCGATTATCGGGACTTTCTTACTTGTTTTCGTAGCAATGATCATCAGTGTTCCGATTGGAATATTGACCGCGCTATACCTGACCGAAGTTCGCGGTCGCTTTACTCGCCCGATCGAATTCTTGGTACAGGCGATGTCCGGGGTACCTTCGATCGTGGCCGGTCTCTTCATCTACGCGGCAATTTTGATTCCTTTCACCAAGACGGTAAACGGCATCCAAGGTTCACTAGCTCTCGCGATCTTGATGATTCCAACTGTCGCTCGCACCTCGCAAGAAGTCCTCAAGTTGATCCCAGAGGATCTCCGAGAAGCCGGAGTCGCCTTAGGCGGAACACAGTGGCGTTCAGTAGCGCTGGTCGTTGTTCCAGCTGCGCGCAGCGGATTGATCACCGCGATGATCTTGGGCGTGGCCCGCGTAGCAGGTGAAACCGCACCTATTCTTTTGCTCACAGGTGGCAGCGGAACGAAGAATTACAACGTATTTAGCG
>CAIPQX010000081.1 GCA_903867285.1 uncultured Actinomycetes bacterium
TTCCCCGTTACCTCCGCGCTGGTCAGCGCCAAACGCTCTCTCGATCACGTTTCTGGCAAAGATATTCTGCTCGATGAAATTGCGCAGAAATTGGGGGATTCGCTCTATGAGTTCCAGGAAGCGCTGGGATCGCTCCACCGCTATCTATCTGCTCTTGATGCAGACCCTTCACGTTTGGAATATTTGCAAGAGCGAAAGAGCTCCATCAACTCCCTCATCAAGAAGTTTGGCGAAGGGAGCGATCGCGAGGTCGCCTTTGCTGAAATCATTACTCGCGCAACTGAGAGTGCGAAGAGAATCGCCGACCTAGAAGGTGGAGAAGGTCGCATAACGGATTTAGAGATTGATCTGCAGAAGATCTTTGAACGCTTGCGTCACAAAGCTCTGCAATTAAGTGAGCTCCGCCGCGCCACTGCTGTAGATATGCAATCGAAGATCTCACTAGAACTCCACTCCTTAGCCATGCCGCATTCTTCGATCATCGTAGAACTTCTCTCCAAACCCGGTTCGGCAATCGCAGATTATTCCGCCCATGGCCTCGATGAGGTATCACTACTTTTCACTAGCCACGAAGGCGCAGCTCCCGGAGCCATAACGAAGGTTGCAAGTGGTGGTGAATTATCGCGAGTGATGTTGGCTATTGAAGTCGTTCTCGCTTCGGTAAACCCCGTTGCAACTTATATCTTTGATGAGGTTGATTCAGGCGTGGGTGGAAAAGCAGCGGTGGAAGTCGGCCGCAGATTGCGCCTGCTTGCCCAAGAGGCACAGGTCATTGTGGTCACTCATCTCGCCCAGGTTGCCGTATGGGCCGATCATCACCTCGTTGTGCGAAAGAGTGAGGGTGGATTGGTGAGCATCTCAGATGTTATTCCGCTTGATGCAGAAGAGCGCAGCGTGGAGATCGCTCGGATGCTCTCTGGGCAGGAGGAATCGGCTACTGCGCGCGAACACGCACGCGAGCTATTAGAGATGGTGCAAGAAAGCGTGATAAGTTAGTACTCCATGAGCAGTAATCATGTGACAAAGCATTTATTCGTAACTGGCGGAGTCGCCTCAAGCCTCGGAAAAGGTCTTACGGCCTCTAGCCTTGGACGTTTACTCTCCGATCGGGGCCTGCGGGTCACCATGCAGAAACTCGACCCGTATATCAATGTCGACCCGGGAACGATGAATCCTTTTCAGCACGGCGAGGTCTTTGTCACCGACGATGGCTCGGAGACCGATTTGGATGTCGGACACTATGAGAGATTCCTCAATCGCAACCTAGCTGGTTTTGCCAATGTAACAACGGGGCAGGTCTATTCCAATGTTATCGCGCGAGAGCGCCGCGGAGATTATCTAGGGGATACCGTTCAAGTAATCCCACACATCACCAATGAGATAAAAGAACGAATCAGGGCGATGGCAGGGCCAGAGGTAGATATCGTTATAACGGAGGTTGGTGGAACGGTCGGAGATATTGAGTCCCTTCCCTTTCTCGAGGCAGCTCGTCAGATTCGCCAGGATGTGGGTCGCGAAAATGTTTTTTACTTACACGTCTCGCTCGTCCCTTACATCGGTCCTTCCGGTGAATTGAAGACAAAGCCGACACAACATAGCGTCGCGGCACTGCGCTCTATCGGTATCGCTCCTGATGCGATCGTTATCCGCTCCGATCGACCTATCCCAGAGGCAGTGAAGCGCAAGATCTCTGCGATGTGCGACGTTGATCTTGAAGCTGTAGTTGCTGCGGTCGATGCTCCCAGCATTTATGACATTCCCAAGGTGCTCTACTCCGAGGGCTTAGATTCTTATGTTGTTCGTCGCCTCGCTTTAAGCGGCACCGATGTTGCGTGGGAAGAATGGGACGCCTTGTTAGAGAAGGTGCACCATCCCGCTCATGAGGTATCGGTCGCCCTCGTTGGAAAGTACATTGATCTTCCCGACGCATATTTGTCGGTTACCGAGGCTTTGCGTGCTGGTGGATTTGCGCACAATGCGCGCGTGAAGATCAAGTGGGTCGCAAGTGACGAATGTGAAAGCGATGCAGGAGCGGCCGAACATCTAGCTGGCGTTGATGCCATTTGCGTTCCAGGTGGATTTGGCGTTCGTGGAATCAATGGCAAAGTCGGTGCCCTTAAATATGCTCGTGAAAATAAGATTCCCGCTCTTGGACTCTGTCTTGGCCTGCAATGCATGGTGATTGAAGCGGCACGAAATTTGGCAGGTCTGCCTCTTGCCAACTCTGCTGAGTTCGATGAGAACACTCCCGATCCTGTCATCTCAACGATGGCGAGTCAGGAAGATATCGTGGCGGGCAAAGGCGATATGGGTGGAACTATGCGCCTGGGTCTCTATCCCGCGGATCTCGTACCTGGGTCGCTCGTGGCAAACCTCTACGGTGCTACTCAGATTAACGAACGCCATCGCCACCGTTATGAAGTGAACAATTCATATCGCGATGTAATTTCAGCGACTGGTTTGGCCTTCTCGGGGCTTTCACCTGATGGCCACCTCGTTGAGTTTGTTGAGCTCGATAAGGCCGTGCATCCCTTTTATGTTGGAACTCAGGCTCACCCCGAGTTCTTATCTCGACCTACCCAAGCCCATCCGCTCTTCGCAGGGTTAATTGCCGCTGCGATTAAGGAAAATGACGCTCGCTAACTCGCAATTGCGCGAGTACCTCAATTTTCTGATCGTTGAGCGCGGCTTGAGCAAGAACACTATCTCTTCATATGCGCGCGACTTGGAGCGGTTCATTGCAGATGCCGAAGTTGATGACTTCGCTTTGATTACCCCGCTTTCTGTAGAGAACCATATATCCCGATTGCGTGCTAAAGGGCTGGCAGAAAGTTCCATTGCGCGTGCGGTAGTAGCTATTCGCAATCTCGTGGAATTTGTTTGCAAAGAGCGTAAATCGCTCAACTTGATCATGGACGTCAAGCCGCCGCGGGTTAAAGGGCGATTGCCCAAAGCGCTCTCGATCGCCGAGGTAAATGATTTAATTGCAGCCACTCACTCGCCAAGCAATCCGCAGGCGCTGCGCGAAACCGCAATCGTCGAACTTCTCTACGGGACTGGTGCGCGCATCTCAGAGATCGTTTCTCTCAATGTCAGCGATGTGATGAAGATAGATGGTGGAGAGGTAGCGAACCTGCGACTCACCGGTAAGGGCGGCAAGGTGCGAGTCGTTCCCTTGGGGAGTTTTGCGCGCGCTGCGCTGGATCAGTATCTTGTTCGCATCAGACCAGCCTTGATCAATAAAGATAGGGAGGCGCTATTTCTTAACGATCGTGGTGGGCGATTGTCGAGACAAAGTATGTGGACCATGGTTTCAGAGGCGGCGAAGAGAGCGCAGATTCCCACTGAAGTTTCGCCGCATTCACTGCGACATTCGTACGCTACCCATTTGTTAGATGGAGGCGCCGACGTGCGAGTTGTTCAAGAGTTACTAGGACATTCCTCGGTAACTACCACTCAGATATATACCTTGGTGACTATCGACAAATTGCGGGAAAATTATGCGAACGCTCATCCCCGCGCAAAGAGCAAATAGATTAACGACCGCGTAATCTGCGCGCGATAATTGATTGGTCGCCTTTGGCTTCCAGATCGGCGATGATGATTGCCAGAGATTCACGGACGATGCGACCGCGATCAACAGCTAAGCCCAAATCTCCGCGGAGCGCCAGACGCGCTTGCTCTAAATCGTAAAGTTCTTCTGGGGAGAGGTAGACGGTGATCTTCTCGTCATGGCGCTCACGACCACTGGGGGAGCGATCAAA
>CAIPQX010000082.1 GCA_903867285.1 uncultured Actinomycetes bacterium
GCCATATTTGCCCGCGATGGCGGCAAGTGCGTTTACTGCACTGCTCCTGCAACATCGATCGATCATGTGATGCCGCGCAGTCGTGGCGGAGCCCATGCTTGGGAGAATGTCGTTTCAGCCTGCCACAAGTGCAATCATCAAAAGGCGGACCGAACATTGAAAGAGATCGGCTGGCGCTTGCGCCATATCCCACGTGAACCGGTGGGCGCCGCCTGGCGCATTCTGGGGACAGGTCATCCCGATGTGCGATGGCTCTCGTATTTACAGCCTTACGGCGTAGAGCAGATGCAGGCTTCCGCCGCATCCGCGTAACTTTTCTGCGCGACGTCTAATACACTTCCGCCCATGGTCGTTCACTTCTTAAATCATCTCGTTATGTCCACCCAAGAGCCAGGGTCAAATCCCGGTTCCGGCCTTAAGTTGTATCAGAGCTTCTTGCTCTACATCGTGGCTCCACTTGGGCTCTTCCTTGGAATTACCGCGATCGTTCTTCTCTCATCGCGTCCAAAGAAGAATTAACAACTCTTAGTTCTAAGACTTCGCCCCATCGCGCTTTTGAATTCTTAATTCGCGAGCCAACGTGTCGCGCCCTTCGGCAACTAAGCGACGCAAGACTGCAGGTGTCTCTTTACCCACACCATTGAGCCAGCTATCCGTTTTATGAAGCGTCTCTTCTGAAATCACGTAACGGGGAAAGAGCGCAGCGACTTTCTTGCTTGACTGCTCATATGAAGCGCTCTCCCACATATTAATCAGAGATGCAAAGTATGGATCGACATAATCTTTCATGAGGTCGACCTGGCGAGCACGCATAAAGCCGCGGGCTAAGTAAGCGCGCTGCCAATTTGAAAGAGGATCGTTGAGCAAGGAAGCCCATGTTGCGGCTTTGGCCCCTGCATCGGGTAATGAGGCAAGAGCTTCTTGGTAATTGAGTTCACCTCTGAATGTGGCGTCGGTTTCCAATATAGCGCTGAGCTCCTCTTTCGAGATGGCGCCCTTCTCTGCAAGTGTGATCGCAAAGAACCAACGCATATCTCTATCGACTTCTAAGCCAGGTAGCCCTTGGTGCAACACACTTCTAAGTAGCGTGATTTGTTCGTCGGTAAATGCGATGGATGCAAAATTCTTCGCATATTGCAATTGCCGATCGCTGCCCGGTTCGGCGGCGAGAAGAAGTACCTGCAATTCGTTCCCCACGTGCGTGCGCAGCCCATCGCGCTCTGCCGGATTAGAGGCGTGTTCTACGAGTTCCACGAGATCTGTTCCAAGGCCTGTGACTAAATTAATGAGAGGCTCTCGCTTAAGTCCCTTGAGTAAGAGCTCGGCGAAGGCAGCGCTGGGAAATTCTGCATCGCGCCACATATCCCAAATTGCCATCCAGCAGACGTAACGCGAAACCGCATTATCGATCTCGGTGAGATGATCCACTACGGTCTGCAGTGATCGCTCATCAAATCTAATTTTGGCGTATCCCAAATCGCCATCGTTGAGCAGAAGCAGGTCTGCGACCTTCTCATTTTCGAGCTCTGTAATCTGGGTGAGTTCTCCAGAAATATCCAGCGCAATTGTCTTGCGCAAGGTGAGTTTTGCGTCCACCAAGTCATAGACGCCGAGATTGAGATGGTGGGGGCGGATCTCTGTTGACCCAACCGGCATCTTGGGGGCCTCTTGCGAAATAGATACCTTTGTATATTTTCCGTCCGCCTCTTCAATCAATGGGCGAAGAGTGTTTATACCTGCAGTCTTGAGCCAGGTATCACTCCACGCAGTTAAATCACGGCCGCTCGCCTTACTGAGTTCAGTGAGCAGATCGGAAAGTTGGGTGTTCTTCCAAGCGAATTTAGCGAAGTACTCGCGCAATCCGGCCACGAAATTCTCAAAGCCGATAAAGGCGCTGAGTTGATGGAGCGCTGATGCGCCCTTGGCGTAGGAAATTCCATCGAAGTTGGCGTTAACCGACTCGATGTCATCCATAGCAACTGCGATGGGGTGGGTCGAAATCAATTGATCTTGCTTATAAGCCCAACTCTTTCGCTCGGCGATGAAACTGGTCCATCCATCCTTGTATTTCGTTGCGTCAACTACTGCAAGGTAAGAGATCCATTCGGCAAAAGACTCGTTGAGCCAGAGGTCATCCCACCATGACATTGTGACCATATCGCCAAACCACATATGAGCCATCTCGTGCAAGATGATGCTGGCGCGTCGCTCGCGGGCGTGCTCCGTTACACGGCTGCGGAATATCAGGGATTCTTCGCGGAAGGTAATAATTCCAGCGTTCTCCATGGCACCGGCATTGAAATCGAGTACCGCTGCTTGATCGTATTTGTCGAATGGATACGCCAGGCCAAATACCTTTTCGAAGTAAGCGAAACCAGCCTTAGTAAGTCCAAAAATCTCTTCTGGATCCAGGCTCTCTGCCAACGACTTTCGGCAATAGATGCCCAGAGGAACTGTCTTCTCGCCGACATACTCATCGTGCACATGAGAGTAAGGACCTGCTACCAAAGTGGCTAGATATGTCGGAATCCGAGGAGTTGTTGTGAACTCCCAGAACTTTGAATCCCCATCGGGGCGAACTGATTTTACGGGATTATTGGAGATTGCCTCCCAATGCTGCGGAGCTAAGACCGAGAGCGAAAAAGTCGCCTTGAGATCGGGTTGATCGAAGCAGGGAAACATATTGCGAATATGGGCGGTCTCGCCCTGTGAATACAGGTAGGTCTCGTTATCAACGGGATCGACAGACTTTTGCAGACCTTCGCCAGTCTTTGAATACGGCACTTCAACTTCGATGATCAGTTCGTTCTCGGCAGCGAGACTGGCCAAGAAGATGGTCTCGCCGTCGTATCCGTTGAGATTCACAGGGAAGTTATTGAGCGTTGCTGAAATAACACGAGTCGCAACTGCATCGATGAATGTGTCGTATCCCGGTTGGTTGCAACTGAATTTGACGGTACTACGTGCGAAGAAGGTATCGCCACTTCCGCTCACATCGAGAAATACTTCGTAACTATCGATGGCGAGGTGGCTTGAACGCTCAAAGGCTTCGGAACGCGAAATATTGATTCCAGGCATGTTCTTCTCTCAGACTCAGTGTGGCTAGGCTTGCGCTCTTATTTGTGGATTTATTCTCTAGGAAGGAGGTTACAAGATGATTGAGCGTCCCGATAATCGGAGCTACCGGTTACGCGGAGATCGCCAAACCCTCGCTCAAGAGAACGCATATAAGCGATCATGGAGCACCTTTGGAATTGAGTTAGCAGGCACCATAAATCCCGCGGAATTGTTCCCAGAAACCTCGGCGCAGATTATGGAAATTGGCACAGGAATGGGCGAGGGGACCGCACTCATTGCCGTCGCTTTTCCGGACACAGGATTCATCGGCGTTGAAGTACATAAGCCCGGCATAGGCGCACTACTTGGCTATATCGAGCGCTTTGAACTAAAGAATTTGATGTTGATAGAAGAAGATGCTCATATTATTTTGCAAAACCATTTTGCGAATCAATCCTTTGATGCCTTTCACCTCTACTTTCCCGATCCGTGGCCAAAGCGCCGCCACCACAAACGTCGCATAGTTCAACCCGAGTTCTTACAACTCATTCACGACAAACTTAAACCTGGTGGCTATATTCATATTGCCACCGATTGGGTTCCGTACGCGCAATGGATTGAAGCGGTCTTTGCAGAGAGCCAACTCTTCACCGGCGGCAAGATCGATCGTCCGCAGTGGCGCCCGCTAACAAAGTTTGAAGGTCAGGGCATCCGCAAGGGACATGTTGTAACAGACCTTAAATACTTTAAGAAAGGTTAGATAGCGCCATCTTCTTCAAATTTAGAAATCAATGCGATACGACGTACGTGGCGCGGGTCGTTGGTAAACGGAGTGGCGAGAAATAAATCTACGAGAGCTAGCGCGTCCACTTCGGTATGCATCCGTCCGCCTATTGCTATTACATTGGCATCATTGTGTTCGCGAGCTGCGATAGCAGTTGCTTCATTCCATACTAACGCGGCGCGAATGCCCTTGACCTTATTTGCCGCCATCTGCTCGCCATTACCCGATCCACCCAGAACAATTCCAATTGATCCCGGTTCAGCAGCAGTGGCAATAGCCGCTGGAATACAGAAGACGGGGTAGTCATCGAGCGCATCGAAGGTGTGCGGTCCATGATCAACGACATCATGGCCCTGTTCTGAAAGGTGCGAAACAATCCGGTTTTTGAAATCAAGCCCTGCATGGTCGCTGCCGATGTGAATTCGCATGGGGGTATCTTCTCAAAAAAAAGTCGACCCCCGCCGTAACTGGCGGGGGTCCACGTCTTATTTATCTTTATTTGTGCTTAGCGGGTGCGGCCAAGAGAGCGCTGAATCCGGCGGGGAGTCCGAATCCGCGCTTACCCTTTGGCGGGACCGCGTTTACTGCGGTGGTAACCACCGTTGTAAGTCCCGCGATCAATGCGGTTGCTTGTGCTTGAGTCAATCCACCTGGCTTAACGCGGGCGTTGATTTTTGCGGTTTCTGCCGCAACGATCGCGGCTATCAAAGCTGGAGTCTTTGTTCCTGCAATTGTGGCCAGAGATTGACCTGATGCAAGTCCAGCTTGTACTTGTGCCTTGGTGATTCCCAAGGTTGATGCAATCACGTTGAGCTCTTGCGCAATGCTCAGTCTGAGCACTTGGCCGATACCGGCATGAGAATCCTCGGCTTGCGTTGCGGTTGGACGCGGAGTTCCGTGTTCATTCGAACCTTCGGAACCCTTCGCTCCTTCAGATTCATCATCGCCATTACCATTCTTTGGAATCGCTATATGAGCCGCTTGCAGAGCTGCGAGAATTATGTTTGCTTGTGCTTGCGTAATCGTGCCGGCCAGAACAAGTTTTGCAAGTACAGCGCTAGCAGGGTCTACAGGGGAGATTGTTGGCTTTGGAGTTGGAGGTGGGGTCGTAGTAGTTGGCGTAGGTGTTGGAGTTGGTGTCGTTGTTCCAGGAGCGGTACCAATTGTCTGACCTGCAGCGGCAGCTGAAGCAATTGCGGATGCAAGGGATGCAATCCATCCAGAAGAAATTGAAGATGCACCAGAGACTCCAGCGATGTTTGCACTTTGTGCGGCAAGCGCTTCTGTAATAAGTGTAGGGATCGCGAAGTTTGCATAGACACCGTTTTGTCCGTTTGGTATTACTGGTGTTGTGATACCAGTAATTTTATATTTTCCGGCCACGGTATCGACGGTGATCGCAACTTGGATGTTTGCACCAAAGTGCCCATCCGGTTGAACTGAACCCGTGAATGTTACAGGCGCCGCATTTGCCTGTTGCATTTGAATTAAATCGACGAGGGTCATTGCGCTCAGCGCAGTGATTCCAACTATCTTCTTCGTCGTGGTCTTCATTGTGATCTCCATTCCTAGAAGAACAAATTTAGAGTGCACACAAGCAAATAACTATCGAAAACAGTGATTCACACCCTTCTCTAAGAACATTCAAGCCAACCGTTAACAATTGAACGCTTGCGATAATAGGCAATGGATTTAATGCTTTGAGCAACTAAAAAGGCCCCCACCAGATTTGGCGGGGGCCTTTCAGATTAACTCTTTACAAGTTATTAGTTACTTGGGGGAGTGAGTGGTGCACCAGGCATACCCATTCCGTGTCCCATTCCACCCTTAAATGGTGTGGCATTTACAGCAGCCGTAACCGCAGTTGTAAGCCCTGCAATTAAGGTTGTTGCTTGAGCTTGAGTCAACTTTCCAGCTGTTACGCGAGCATTGATCTCTGTGGTTTCTGCTGCAACAAGTGCAGTGATCAAAGCAGGAGTCTTCGTTCCAGCGATCGTTGCGAGAGATTGTCCTGCAGCGATACCGGTCTGTAGTTGAGCGACGGTGATTCCAAGGGTT
Organism: uncultured Actinomycetes bacterium; assembly: GCA_903867285.1. Taxonomy (GTDB): domain Bacteria; phylum Actinomycetota; class Actinomycetes; order Nanopelagicales; family Nanopelagicaceae; genus PALSA-747. The sequence goes on from CAIPQX010000082.1 coordinate 5,900, forward strand.
GTTGTGATCACGTTTAGATCTTCACCCATGTTAACTCCGCCAGGTCCACCTTTTCCATGGCCTTTGCCCATACCACCAGGACCACTATTACCTGCGCCCATTTGTGGGTGCGCTGCTTGGAGAGCGGCAAGAATAATAGTTGATTGTGCCTGTGTGATGGTTCCAGCAGTAACAAGCTTTGCGAGAACTGCGATATCTGGATCGACTGGTGCAACATTTGGTGTCGCAGTCGAAACAGTGTGAGCCTTATTGGGAACCGTTGCTCCATGTGAACCATGTTGTGATGCGCTAGCAATACCGACGCTTCCCATTGAAATTGCAGCAATGAGTCCGGCAACCATAAGTGGCTTCTTTGTATTCATATAGCTTTCTCCCTCTTTCGATTGCAGGTTTCCCTGCTATCGGTTCGTTACAGATGCCTTCACATCCGTATGAGGAGAGATAACTCCTTCAGCCTTAAAGAGTTGCCCAATGATGCTGAGAGCGGCGTGGGAGTATTTTTGGATAATCGGTATGAAACTTCCAGGATATTTTCTCACCGAGCGTAAAAAAGAGCCATAGTTTCCACTCTTCCAAAAACTTCTCAGGTTTCTCACAATGTACCGATGTGTCCAGGCTGTGGATGCCGATATCCCGATTGGGGGAGACGATGAAAACCTTGGATAGAACGAAAACAATTTCCATCACCATGACAAGTGTTCTTGCAATTTCACTTTCAGGTTTAGCGACTCCCTCTATTGCGCAAACTCCGTCGAAAAAGATTCATATGGCGGGCCGAGTAACAAATACTTCAGCAAACACAATTCGCAATGGCAAAGGTGCGCCATCAAATGCTCTTGGAATCGATGGAGATTTTTACATCAATATTCTTAAGTTTGATCTTTATGGCCCCAAAGCAAATGGGCGCTGGCCAGCACCAGTTTCACTTCGGGGACCAGCTGGAGTAAACGGCGCTAATGGAAAAGCTGGAGCCAGCGGAGTTGCTGGAAAGAATGGAGCGAGTGGTGGCAAAGGATCTGCAACATCTGTTGCAGGACCTAAAGGAGCCCAAGGACCAACTGGACCAACTGGACCACAAGGTTCGCAAGGTTTAACTGGACCACAAGGAGTTCAAGGAGCAACGGGACCCACTGGAATCAAGGGGGATGCAGGCGCGACTGGACCTGCTGGGGCGACCGGCGCAACTGGACCAGCTGGCCCAATGGGTGCTCCAGGCTCAATGGGTGCGAGTGGCTCTCCAGGTTCACCGGGAGCAACGGGTCCTTCCCAGGTGTCTATCGGCGTCATTAGTTTTTCTCAGCAGTTAAAGGCAGGAGCAGGTGCTTCGGTCGCCTCAAATCCTTTTGGAACATTTGCGCCCGGCAAAGAGTATTTAGTTCATTTGCAAATTTACGGGGTGCGAGCAGTAACAGATTTTGCTTCACTGAACATAAGCATTTATGCACTGGGTGGATCACCAAACATTCAAATGAGTTATTTGATTAGTGATGGTCGAAGTTTTCGAACTCCGCTTGGTGAAAACGACACGAATTTAGATGTTATAGCCACGATTGACGGCTCTTCGGTTCCAACGACATTTCAGCTCGGTGCGACCATTTCAGCATTGGACAACACATCGTCGGATTCAATTACTTTTGCTGGAACCTTTGTTGACCAAATTGTGGGATCGCTCACCTAAAAGGCTGGAGCGGGTGACCGGGATCGAACCGGCATGGCCAGCTTGGAAGGCTGGGGCTCTACCATTGAGCTACACCCGCATTTTTACCTCAGGGGAAGGTGCCTTTTAGGGGCGCCTACCTTGGGGGGTCGTGCGTTCAGGGGGTAAGGCTATCGGCTTCGGTTGGGAGTTGTGAACTTCTACCCTTAGACTGCTCACTTACGCCGACGGGGCGTAGCGTAGTGGCTAGCGCGCCTGCTTTGGGA
>CAIPQX010000083.1 GCA_903867285.1 uncultured Actinomycetes bacterium
ACAGCCTTTTTGGGTAATCCGGTATTTAAGGGGGAGTTAGGCGCGGTCTCAGATATCGCAGATAGCTATTACACCGGAGGAGCGAAGGCGCGACAGAGCATCGACGTGAAGCCCATTTTGCAGCTTGCTCTGCTCGGTTTCGAATCGGTTGATCCGCAATTTGCAAAGTTAAGCAAAGAACTTAACAAGATTAAACCTATTCAATTGCAACCACAGACCAATGGCCCGGATGCTTCTCAGATCAAATCGTATTTCACACTGGGGGTCGGGCTACTTCTCGCCCTTTCTCTGCTAACTCTGCTTCTCTACTTGCTCTTTGCAAAATCTTTGCCTTCCGCCCTTCGTGTGCCAGGTATTATCTTCTTGAGCGATGGTTTCCTTCTCGTGGTTCTAAATATTGTTGCTATTGCCGTGGTGAAACATCAAGCGGCTACAGCTACTGAATCTTTAGCTCGGGAGGCAATTCCGATTGCTGCTCATCCCTTAATATCTCCACTCATGACAACCGGAGTGGTAGAACTATTACTAGGGGTCGTGCTCGTAGTTCTTAGTTACTCAAAGCGAGTGAATGTAAACAGTCAGAGATGACATCACTGTAGAAACAGCGATAGACAGGAGTAGTAATCCAAAGATTCGAGTCAGAATCATCAAACCCTGTTCGCCGAGCCACTTCTCAATGGGAGCCGCTGCTAGTAGCAAGATGCCGGTAAGTGCGGCGAGGATCAAAATAATGATTAGATTTGCGGCGCGAACCGTTCCGCGGTCGGTGTTTCCTATGGCGATGACAGTTGCGATTGCTCCTGGACCCGCCATCAAAGGGATGGCGAGAGGAACAACCATCGCTCCTGATTTACCAGCGGTAAAAATGGAACTCTGTCTCCCCATAACCATGCTCCAACCGATCGCTCCGATGACTAAGGCTCCGGCAATTCGGAAGGCCTCAATCTGGATGCTCAAAACTTTCAGGATGATGTCCCCCACGAAGTAAGCGATTATCAATGTAAGGCCAGATACGGCGGCTGTTTGCATTGCAATCACTCTGCGCTGTTTGGTCGTTGAGCCAGCGGTGAGCGAGAGGAAGACGGGAATGGAGGTAATTGGACTCACGATCGCGAAGAGGGCAACCAAGGTTGTTACATCGCTACTGATATGCATGTTGAGTAGCATCCCACAAAGTTTGAAGCACCTGAAGTTGCCCCACCTATGTAATAAAAGTGGAACAACTTCAGTAGCTTGTGCAGAGCTATAAAGAAGCACCAATTTCCTCAGGCGCCACGAGGTTCTGCGAATTGAGGCAAGGCTACCCCCTAAGACCCTTTTTACAAAGAAATCACCAAAGTTCAGGTGTCGTTGCGCTTGAACGCTTCCGCCAATTTAGTAAGAGGTCTAAAGTCTTAGAAGAAGTTAGGGGGTATTTAGATGTCCGAAGAATGGTCCTTCTCGACGAACCAAATCCATGCGGGGCAAAGCCCAGATTCCGATACTGGTTCGATTTCGCTTCCGATCTATCAAACGACCGCTTATCAATTTCGCAGCGCCGACCATGCAGCCGGGCTTTTTGCACTCACCGAGTTTGGTCATTCGTACACGCGAATCTCGAATCCGACGCAAGATGCAGTGGAGAAGCGATTAGCAGTTCTTGAGGGAGGAATGGCCTCGCTGCTCTTCTCTTCTGGAATGTCTGCCACTGCGATGGCGTTGATGAATGTCGCCGAACAAGGCGGTCACATCGTTGCCAGTAGAAATATCTACGGCGGTATCTACAACCTACTTAATTACACCTTACCTAAGTGGGGAGTCGAGACAACTTTCGTCGAAGATGCCAACAATTTGGATGCCTGGAAAGCTGCGGTGAAACCCAATACCAAGGCCTTCTTTGGTGAGGGAATCTCCAACCCACTGGGGGTAGTACTTGATATTGAGGGCATTGCGAAGATTGCTCATGATGCGGGGGTGCCTTGGATCGTCGATAACACCATTGCTACTCCATATGTAACTCGCCCTTTTGAATACGGCGCTGACATCGTCACCCACGCTGCAACTAAATATTTATCGGGCCATGGAAGCGCCATGGTTGGTGCGGTCGTGGACTCCGGCGCTTTTGATTTTGCAAAGGACCCTAAGAAGTTTCCTGGTTTCAATCAGCCGGATCCTAGTTATAACGGCATGGTCTATTCACGAGATTTCGGAGTTGACTCGCAGTTTGGAAATCTTGCTTTCATCATCAAGCTGCGGGTGCAACTTCTCAGAGATTTCGGACCGTGCGTAACGCCGTTCAACGCGTGGATTCTGGCGCAAGGGATGGACACGCTCAGCATGCGCATGCGCAGCCATTTAGAGAATGCGCAGAAGATTGCCGAGTGGCTCTCGACGCACCCGCAGGTTGCAGCAGTTGCTTATGGGGGATTGCCATCTTCGATCTGGCACAAGAACCAGTTGAAGTACGCGCCTAAGGGCGGAGGAGCAGTTATGTCCTTCGATATTAAGGGTGGACTAGAGTCAGGCAAGAAATTTGTTAATGGTCTCAAGATGTTTAGGCATGTGGCGAATATTGGCGATGTTAGATCGCTGGTTATTCACCCCGCATCAACCACGCACTCTCAATTGGGAGAGGAAGGTCTGCGCGACGCGGGAATTACGCCAGGCATGATCCGTTTGAGTATCGGCATAGAAGACTTTGCG
>CAIPQX010000084.1 GCA_903867285.1 uncultured Actinomycetes bacterium
GGCGGAACTCCCGTTCCCCTCTTCCACGCCAGCGATGATCTGAAAGAAGTTGAAGCGGTCGTCCTTCCTGGCGGTTTTTCTTACGGAGACTATCTACGTTGTGGCGCGATCTCGCGCTTTGCGCCGATTATGTCTTCGATTATTGTCGCAGCAGAACATGGCTTTCCCGTTCTAGGAATTTGCAATGGCTTTCAGATTCTCTGCGAATCGCATCTCTTGCCCGGTGCGCTCACTCGCAATCAAGGTCTGCACTTTGTCTGCACCGATCAACCACTCATTATTGAAAATACTGCAACACCATGGACATCTGGGTACACAAAGGGCGATCGCTTAGTTATTCCAATCAAGAACGGCGAAGGTTCATTTCAAGCCAGTTCCGAAACCTTAAAAGAGTTGGAATCTGCCGGTCGCGTTGTATTGCGTTATGCAGATTCAAATCCCAACGGCTCTAAGAATGACATTGCTGGTATCTCAAATGCGCGTGGCAATGTTGTCGGCGTTATGCCACATCCAGAACAAGCTATTGAATCTTTGACTGGCCCCAGCGTTGATGGCTTGGCTTTCTTCACCTCTATTCTCCACAGTTTGGTAGGTCGCTGATGACCCTCGATACCGTTGCGATTGCAGCCACACAGCCAGAGACGGTTCAACCGTGGCGCGAACTTGGATTAAAAGAAGATGAGTACGCACGCATCCGCGAGATCCTGGGACGACGTCCGACATCCTCTGAACTAGCGATGTACTCGGTCATGTGGTCCGAACATTGCTCATATAAATCTTCCAAGGTGCATCTCAAGCAATTCGGCGATAAAGCTCCACACTCCGATGCGCTCCTTGTCGGCATCGGCGAGAACGCTGGTGTTGTTGATATCGGCCAGGGCTATGCCATAACTTTCAAGATCGAATCCCACAATCACCCATCATTTGTAGAGCCCTACCAAGGCGCTGCTACCGGTGTTGGTGGAATCGTGCGCGATATTTTGACGATGGGTGCGCGTCCCATCGCCGTAATGGATCCACTGCGCTTCGGCCCCGCCGATGCGGTTGATACTCGCCGCGTATTGCCCGGAATTGTGGCCGGTGTTGGGGGATATGGAAACTGCTTAGGACTTCCAAATATTGGCGGCGAAGTGGTATTCGACGCTACTTATGCGGGTAATCCGCTCGTGAATGCGCTCTGCGTTGGCGTGATGCGCCACGAAGATATCAAACTCGCAACTGCGCACGGCACCGGAAATCTCGTTGTTCTCTTTGGTGCCAAGACTGGTGGCGATGGAATCGGTGGAGTATCCGTACTCGCCTCTGAAACATTTGCATCAGGCAAAGCCGCCAAACGTCCCGCGGTTCAAGTGGGAGATCCTTTCGCTGAAAAAGTTTTGATTGAATGTTCGCTGGAAATTTTTGCCGAAGATCTGGTTATCGGAATTCAAGATCTCGGTGGTGCCGGACTATCTTGCGCAACAAGTGAATTGGCTTCAGCCGGTTCTGGTGGCATGTCGATTCAACTCGACAAGGTTCCATTGCGCGATCCTTCGCTCTCACCCGAAGAGATCTTGATGTCAGAATCGCAAGAGCGCATGTGCGCGATCATTGAGCCTGCCAAGTTGTCTCGCTTTATGAAGATTTGCAAGAAGTGGGATGTAAACGCCACGGTCATCGGTCAAGTCACAGATGGTAAGCATCTAGAAATTACCTTCAATGGTGCATTGATTGTTGATGTACCTCCTCGCACCGTTGCCCATGATGGTCCGGTTTATAGCCGTCCAATGGTCAAGCCGGCTTACCTCGATACTTTGAAACCAACAACGCTTCCAGAAGTCGAGACTCATTCCGCAATTAAGTCCGAACTTCTTGCGTTGATCTCTTCACCAAATATTGCTGATAAGTCCTGGGTCACCGATCAATACGATCGATATGTACAAGGCAACTCAGTTTTAGCGCAACCAGAAGATTCCGGAATGATCCGTATCGACGAGAACACCAATCTTGGTGTGGCAATTTCCACCGATGCCAACGCTCGTTGGTCATATCTCGATCCTTATAACGGCGCGAAGTTGGCGATGCTCGAGTCATGCCGCAACATCGCAACCAGTGGAGCTAAGCCGCTAGCAGTGACCAACTGTCTCAACTTTGGTTCACCCGAAGATCCAGAAGTGATGTGGCAATTTGCAGAAACGGTGCGCGGGCTTGCCGATCTCTGCCTTGAAATGGGGCTGCCAGTTACTGGGGGAAATGTTTCCTTCTACAACCAGACCGGAAGCGTTGCGATCCTTCCAACTCCCGTTATTGCAGTCCTCGGTGTCATTCAAGATGTCACGACGCGAACCAAGATGGGCTTTCCGGCGGCGGGATTACAGGTCGTCCAACTAGGCAACACCTCGGATAATTTCAGTGGTTCGGAGTGGGCACATCTGCACGGTCAGATGGGCGATCACGCTCCAACTCCTGATATCGCTGCCGAAATTCGCCTGATCAACCTCCTGCTGGAGGCGCAACCTCTCTTTGAGTCAGCGCACGACCTGAGTGATGGCGGATTAGCTGCCGCGCTCAC
>CAIPQX010000085.1 GCA_903867285.1 uncultured Actinomycetes bacterium
GTCGGACAAGGTCGATTGATCGCAAGCTACAACAAGGCATTTGATAGCCACGACATTATTGCTTCTCAAGTTCTTCTGACAATCGATGATGTAGTTCGTCGCTCTCATTATCAAAATGCACAGCGCACTCTCTTTCGCTTAATCCAGATGGGCGTTGTTCCCATTATTAATGAGAATGATTCTGTCGGAGTCTCTGAGATTCGCTTTGGCGATAACGACCGCCTGGCCGCTCTGGTCTCACATCTGATTGGAGCAGATTTACTCATTCTGGTGACTGATGTTGACGGTCTCTACGATGCACCGCCTTCACATGATGGCGCACAACGAATCTCCATCATTCCTGATGTCAGTCGCATGGGGGATATCGAGATCGGCGGAGTTGGATCATCGGGAGTTGGTAGCGGCGGAATGGTGACCAAGATAGAGGCTGCTCGAATTGCTACTGGCGCCGGAGTAAATATGTTATTGACGACCCTGACAGATTTGCCACAGGCTCTTACTGGGGCTGACCTTGGCACCATCTTCAATGCGCGCACCGATCGTAAACCTTCCAGACTGCTATGGCTTGCTCACGCATCAACCCCACATGGAAAGTTGCTATTGGATAAGGGCGCAACTACAGCGATTAAAGAGCGGGGAACTTCGCTGCTCGCCGCCGGAGTTATTGGTATTGAAGGGGATTTCATTGCGGGCGATACCGTCGAGTTGCTTTCTCCATCGCGAGAAGTGGTGGCCCGCGGTCTAGTGGCTTTTGACTCTTCGGAGATTCCTGCCATGTTGGGTAAGACCACCAAGCAATTGGCCGCGGAGTTGGGGCCTGAGTATGAGCGAGAGCTCGTCCATCGTGACGATCTCGTGCTTCTCTGAATCAGATAAGGTTGGCCCATGGCCGGTATATCTCGCGATGATGTTGCACATCTAGCCAAATTAGCGCGTATCGAAATGAGCGACGCTGAACTCGATCACTTAGCGAAAGAGATGGATGTCATCCTTGGCGCCGTCGCTCGCGTACAAGAGGTTGCAGCTAGTGATGTGCCTCCCACTTCTCATCCCATCCCAGTAAATAACATTGTGCGCGAAGATATCGTGCGCCCCAGTTTGACTCCAGAAGAGGCGCTCTCTGGCGCTCCAGCACAGAGCGAAGGTCGCTTCAAAGTCCCACAGATACTCGGTGAAGAATGACCTCAATTAAATCTACTGCTGCCGAAATGGCCGCAGCTCTCGCCGCAGGGACAACTACCTCTGTCGAACTCACCAACGCTCACTACGCCCAGATCGAGAAAGTCGATACCGCGGTTCATGCATTTTTGTATCTCGACAAAGAGGGTGCGCTTGCGCAAGCTGAAGCTGTAGATGCAAAACGTAAAAGTGGCGCAGAACTTTCACCCTTGGCTGGCGTACCACTCGCGCTGAAAGATCTCCTTACGCAAAAGGGAGTACCTACTACTTGTGGTTCAAAGATGCTCGAAGGTTGGCGTCCACCGTATGACTCCACCGTTGTTGCAAAGTTGAAGGCTGCGGGAATTGTTATCCTCGGCAAGACCAACATGGATGAATTTGCAATGGGCTCTTCAACTGAAAATTCTGCATATGGACCGACGCACAACCCGTGGGATTTAACTCGAATTCCTGGCGGCTCTGGTGGCGGATCTGCCGCAGCGCTGGCTGCATTTGAAGCTCCACTCGCTATTGGATCTGACACTGGTGGATCGATCCGCCAACCGGCAGCAGTGACCGGAACCGTAGGAGTAAAGCCAACGTATGGCGGCGTCTCGCGTTACGGTCTGATCGCATTCTCATCAAGTCTGGATCAAGCGGGTCCATGCGCGCGAACTGTGCTTGATGCAGCGCTATTGCACGAAGTTATTGCAGGGCACGATGAGAGAGATTCCACATCCATTAACGCACCAGTACCACAGGTTGTTAAGGCTGCCAAGAAACTCGATGTTAAGGGTATGAAGATCGGTGTTGTTAAAGAGTTGCAAGGCGAAGGATTCCAAGCGGGAGTTCTCTCTCGCTTCCACGAATCTTTGGACGCGCTCGTCAGCGCTGGAGCCGAATTGGTTGAAGTCTCCTGCCCCACCTTTGATTATGCACTCGCTGCTTATTACTTAATCGCGCCTAGCGAATGCTCATCCAACTTAGCCCGCTTCGATTCCATGCGTTATGGGATTCGAGTCGGCGACAACGGTGATCGCGGCGCAGAAGAGGTAATGAAATTAACGCGCCACGAAGGTTTCGGTCCTGAGGTAAAGCGTCGCATTATCTTGGGTACATATGCGCTTTCATCTGGTTACTACGATGCTTATTACGGTTCGGCTCAAAAGGTGCGCACCTTGATCATGCGAGATTTCAACGCTGCTTTTGCAAAGGTCGACGTCCTTGTTTCGCCGACCGCGCCCACCACTGCCTTTAAAATTGGTGAGCAAGTGGATGATCCGCTGGCGATGTATCTCAACGACATTGCGACCATTCCGGTAAATATGGCTGGCATCGGTGGCATGTCACTTCCTTGCGGTTTAGCCGCAGAAGATGGATTACCTGTTGGTTTCCAAATTATGTCTCCTGCCATGCGCGATGACTTGATGTATCAAGTCGGTGGCACGCTCGAAGCTGCGCTGCTCGCCAAGTGGGGAGCTCCCATTCTTGATAACGCTCCAGTATTGGTGGGTAAATAATGGCTCTTAATTACGAGCAAGCTGTCACAAAGTACGAGCCAACTCTTGGTCTGGAAGTTCACGTAGAACTCAACACCAAGTCGAAGATGTTCTGCTCATGTTCTACCGAATTCGGTGGAACTCCAAATAGCCAAACCTGTCCGGTCTGCCTCGGCATGCCTGGTGCGCTTCCGGTTGTTAACGGTCGAGCGATCGAAAGTTCAATTCTGATTGGCTTGGCACTCAACTGCTCCGTGGCTCCCTTCTCGCGCTTTGCCCGCAAAAATTACTTCTATCCCGATATGCCCAAGAACTTTCAGACTTCGCAGTATGACGAGCCCATCTGCGTCAATGGCTACTTAGATGTAGAAATTGA
>CAIPQX010000086.1 GCA_903867285.1 uncultured Actinomycetes bacterium
AGGTAGAAACGCAATCCATCGGTCGGAGGAAGTGAGCCGTTAGGCAGAAGCAGGTCATCGAAGCGAAGTACTTTCAACCCAGCGATTTCAGAGGGCTGTGATTGACGAATCGAATTGAGAACTCGACCAATGCTGGGCAACTCCTTGACTCGAATAGATATCTGCACCGTTTTATGGAAGCCATACCGATCGTTAATCTCCTTGAGGTATTGGGAGATGCTGGAACCTTGTGATTTCAATTCCCCTGCGATGCGCGCCAACATGATCGCTGCCGACACACCATCCTTATCATTAACCGTCTGCGGATCAACGGAATATCCGATCGCCTCTTCGTAACCAAATCCCAGGTTCTCTAACTTTGCCAGCCATTTGAAACCAGTGAGAGTTTCGTGAAACTCGATGCCATGGCGCTTCGCAATTTTGCTCAAGAGAGAGGATGAAACTATGGAGTTAGCGAAGCATCTCTCGCGGTAATTTTCCGGAGCAGATGTCGCCAAGTACTCTCCAAAGAGGCCACCGAGCTCATCGCCGCTGAGCATGCGCCAGGTTCCACCATCGTTCATGGCAGCTGCGCAGCGATCGGCATCTGGATCATTGGCAATAACGACATCACCCACGCTGGTGCGAGCCACCTCAAGAGAGAGATCAATCGCCCCAGGTTCTTCTGGATTAGGAAATGCTACGGTGGGGAAATCTGGATCCGGAGCGGTCTGCGCTTTCACCAAAATTGGCGCTGCATAACCCGCTTGAGCGAATACCTTTTCTACGGTCTCGGTGCCAACCCCATGCATCGCGGTGTAAACGGCTTTCACTTCGTAAACGGTGGGGGCGATGCTGGCGGTGCGGGCTACATAGCGGTTAAGAACGTCATCGTTCAGGATGGTCCATTCACTACCGCGATCAAGCAAGTGATTTTGCTGAGCAATGTGCGCCGAAATCTGCTCATCTGTCGGTGAAACAATCTGAGAAGCGTTGTAATTGATCCCATCTACAACTCCCCCGAGATAGACCTTGTAACCATTATCTTGCGGTGGGTTATGGCTCGCGGTAACCATGATTCCGCAATCCACTTTGAGATCTCTTACTGCATAGGCCAAGACGGGCGTAGGCAGCGGACGTGGCAATACGAAGACCTTCATGCCTGCGCCATTGAAAATGGCAGCGCTCTCGAAGGTAAAGTCTTCCGAGCCATGGCGCGCATCGCGTCCAATAACAACTGTGGTTAAGCCGCGCTCTTTCATATATGCAGCGATTCCAGCGGCCGCGCGAGAAACAACGGCGCGATTCATACGCGAGGGGCCGGGACCAATTGGTCCACGTAGCCCTGCGGTTCCAAACTGTAGAAAACCGGAGAAGGCTGCTTTTAGTTCAGCTTCATTACCGCTATCCAACCAACTCTGTAAAAGTGAGGCGGTCTTAGGATCTGGATCGAGCGCGATCCACTCCTCTACTTCGGCGCGAAGTTCTGCGGAGATCATATTTTATGTAATACCTTGCTTAAGAGTTCGCCCATCTTGCCGGCGGCCGCTTTACCCGCAGCCATAACTTCTTCATGACTCAACTTCTCGCCGGTAATTCCCGCTGCAGCATTTGAAACAAGTGAGATGGCGACAACTTCTGCACCCAATGCATGCGCAGCAATTGCCTCTGGAACGGTGGACATTCCTACGAGATCACCACCAATAACGCGGATCATGTTGATCTCAGCTGGTGTTTCATACGAGGGGCCGCGCCAGTGAGCGTAGACGCCTTCGGCCAGAGTGGGATCTTCAGCGCGCAATATCGCGCGGATGCGCTTGCTATACAAATCGGTCAGATCGACAAAGTCAGCGCCAATCAGCGGACTCACTGCGGTCAGCGAGATGTGGTCCTTGATCAAAACGGGTTGTCCAACCGCGTAATCTCGATTTATTCCACCGCAGGCATTTGTAAGCACAATGGTTTTACATCCGGCTTTGACAGCGGTGCGCACTCCATGAACGACCGGTTCGATTCCTTTGCCTTCATACAGGTGGGTACGACCCAGAAAGACCAAAGCGCGGATTGTTCCTTTTTCACCTTGGAGATCGTAAGAGCGAATCTTTCCACCGTGACCAAAAACCGTGGGAGCTGGAAATCCCGGTAGATCGGTCGCTTCAAATTCGTGCGTTGGGGTTCCGAGAGCATCTGCTGCGGAGACCCAACCCGATCCCATGACAAGAGCCACATCGTGGCGATCTTTGCCGGTGATTCTTGCTAGTTCGGTTGCGGCCAAAGCCGCGGTTCCAAGTGGATCTGAATATAGGTCGCTCATGGGAGAAATCTACTGCCTGTCTTATGGATAAAGTCCACGTAACTTGTGCGCTTCGGCAACTCTGCCTACACCCAACATTAACGCAGCCTCGCGCCAGGTGGCGCCCTTTTTCGTGGCAGTGGCTTCAACCTCATCGAAGGCCTTCATCATGATTGATGAGAGGTTGGTCTTGACTTCATCAGCGGTCCAGAAGTAATTCTGCTTATCTTGCACCCACTCGAAGTAAGAAACGATGACACCACCAGAGTTTGCCAAAATATCCGGCACAACCAAGATGCCCTTGTCGTGCAATATGGCATCGCCGCTTGGGGTCGTTGGTCCATTGGCGCCTTCTACGACGATCTTCGCCTTTATCTTTCCAGCTGTCGATTCCGTGATGGAATCGGATAGCGCGGCAGGAATGAGGACGTCGACATCGAGATGCAACAACTCTTCGTTCGTGAGGCGATCGGTGCCTGGAAGATCCAGGTTCTTATGCTCCAAGAAGTGTTCCCAGAGCGCAGTCACATTTGGGAAACCGGTAACGCCACCGGTCACATCACTGACAGCGACAACTTTCATTCCCATATCTTCAACAGAGCGAGCCGCCCAATAGCCAACTTTTCCAAAACCTTGAATCGCGACACGAGCGCCTTCGATCGGCATCCCTTTGACGCGCAACGCCTCGCGCGTTGCAATACCAACGCCATCACCAGTCGCAGAGGTGCGACCCAGCGATCCACCGAGAACAATGGGCTTGCCGGTCACAACGCCAGGTACTGAGAATCCGGCATTAACCGAATAGGTATCCATCATCCAGGCCATGTTCCGCTCATCGGTTCCAACATCCGGGGCGGGAATATCGCGTTCTGGGCCGATGATCGGCAAAATTTCGGAGGTGTACCGGCGCGTTAATCTCTCATTTTCACGGAGAGAGAGCGTTGCGGGATCTACAGCGATGCCACCTTTAGCTCCGCCGTATGGCAAATTGGTAAGCGCGCACTTCCAGGTCATCAACATCGCAAGTGCAATTGTCTCGTCGAGATCTACATCGGGGTGATAACGCACTCCACCTTTAGAGGGGCCGCGGGTTGTGGAATATTGCACCCGGAATCCGTCATACATTTCGACTTCGCCATTATCGCGACGTAGCGGGACCGCTACTTGTAATACCCGACGGGGTGTAGAAAGTGTCTGCCAATCATTCTCTGAAAGGCCTAGTTGATCGATTGCGCCCCGTAATTGCGAGAGCGCTGTAGCTAGCGGTGACTCCATTGTCATACCAGTTAGAGTATCTCTTAAATGAGGCAGTTTCTACTGTTTCGCTGCGGATGCCTCATCTGCCCATGCGCTTTCCAGGGTTTGCGTAAAAGCTTCCAGCGGTTGCGCGCCATAGATTCCATATTTCATATCAAAAACAAAAAATGGCACACCGGTGGCGCCGAGCTGACCCGCTAAATTGCGATCAGCGATCACTTCATCCATATAAAGATTGGAGGTGAGCAGGTCATCGGCCTTATCTGCATCGATTCCTACTCCCACCGCAGCCGAGACCAAGTCCGCGTGTGAAAAGACCGACATAGATTTCTCGAAATAATTCGAAAAGAGCGCCTCAAGAAGTTCATCTTGTTTTCCCTCGGTAGCAGACCAGAGCAGGAGGCGATGGGCATCAAATGTGTTGCCAGAGTAGGTTTCATCGAGGTTATAGCAAAGACCCTCACCATCA
>CAIPQX010000087.1 GCA_903867285.1 uncultured Actinomycetes bacterium
CCTCACAATTTCTAGACTCTCTGTACTAAAAGAGTATGGATCTGAAATTCTTAACGAACCAACTGCCCCCGCCATCGATATCTACTCCGGGGTGCTCTTCCAGGCTCTTAGTTACCGCACCATGTCCAAGAGTGCGCAGCAACGGGCTCAATCGCAACTTCTAATATTTTCGGCGCTCTTCGGAGCACTGCGACCGCTCGACCGTATCCCCCATTACAAAATGAAGATCAAGAGCTCTGCTTGGAAGGCGCCCCTAAAAACAGCGCTAGCTGATCTCGAGAGTGAACTCATTGTCGATTGCAGATCATCGACCTATGCCAGCGCGTGGAAATCAAATCCAGAAATTACAGTTGCGGTGCGAGTCTTTCAAGAGCGAGATGGCGTCCGATCCGTCATCACCCACATGTCTAAGAAGTATCGCGGGGAACTAACTCGTATTCTGATGCAAGGGCGTGCTCCGAAAAATCCGCACGAGTTGCGAGATATCGCGGCAAAATATTTTCATGTGGAGTTACACGAGCCAGTTGGAACCATTCCCTGGCAGTTGGATCTGATCCATGTTCAACCCCAGCAAAAGAATTGATTACCGAAGGATTTCGCTCAGCAAAGTTTCAACGCGAGATTTGATGTCATCGCGAACCTTGCGAACGAATTCGATATCTTGACCTGCGGGGTCATCCAAAACCCAGTCCTCATAGCGCTTGCCAGGAAAGAATGGACAGGCATCTCCACAACCCATTGTGATTACTGCATCAGATTCAAAGACCGCCTCAGTAGTTAAAATCTTCGGCTGTTGATTGGAAATATCGATACCGACTTCGAGCATCGCCGCTACTGCTACAGGATTAATAGAATCTTTTGGCGCAGAACCTGCAGAGAGGACTTCTACGCGATCTCCACCGATCTCCCGCATAAATCCAGCTGCCATCTGAGAACGTCCCGCATTGTGCACACAAACGAATAAAACTGTCGGCTTTTCATTTCCCATTAACTTCTCCTTCTTTAAATATTCTTGCGGCGACAACTCCAAGAGCCGCACCAACTAATTGGGCAACGATAAAGAGAGGAACGGAACTGGGTGCAATTCCGCTGAAGGTATCGCTAAACCCACGCGCCAAAGTGACGGCAGGGTTAGCAAAAGATGTCGAGGAGGTGAAGAAGTAAGCGCTACCGATCCAACCGGCTAAAACCACCGGAGCGAGCGCCAACTTTCCTTGGTCGCGCAGCATCTGAATTAGAAACAGGAGCCCTGCGGTAGCGACAACTTCGCCAAGCCAAAGATTGAAACCGGTGCGTACGTGATGGGATTGAAATAAGGCAGGATTCTTGAACATTAAATTCGCGAGCACTACGCCCGCGATGCCGCCGGAAAATTGGGCGATTAAATATCCAAGTGCACTTATTGTGGTCAATCGCTTTTGCGCCCACTCGCTGAGAGTCACTGCGGGATTGAAGTGCGCTCCACTTACTGGTCCCAAAATAAGGATCAATATGCCAAGGGCCAAGACAGTTGAAATCGTGTTGATCAGGAGCTCGACCCCACGATCTGAACTCATATTGGTTGCCATCGTGCCGGACCCGACAACGACGGAAACCAATAATCCAGTGCCGAGAAATTCGGCGAGGTAGTTAGACCTACGCAATTAGCAGCA
>CAIPQX010000088.1 GCA_903867285.1 uncultured Actinomycetes bacterium
TTGAACCACTTAACTGTGCCTGTTGCCATGTAGATATTTCCTTCGGTATGTGAGTGAAGCTAAAGATTTCCTTAGCTTCGGTCTTCCTCTTTTACAGCGATACCGAATCCATGAAACGGGTACTGCCAAGCGTCCGACTGTTGGAAAGTGTAACTCAAAAGTCGAGGGTTGAAACCCCCTCAAGGAGCGCTAATTAGGCTGGCTTAGCCCTCGTATGAGCGGAAAATGAGGACCACATTGTGTCCGCCGAAGCCAAATGAGTCATTTATAGCCGCGATCTGCCCTACTGGCAGGGGGCGAGGCTTGTCGCGTACGACATCGATCTTGACCGCTGGGTCGAGGTTATCGATGTTGATCGTCGGAGGAGCGATGCGATTGTGCAGAGCCAAGACGCAAAAAATAGTTTCGATTGCTCCAGCGCCGCCCAAGAGGTGGCCGGTCATCGACTTAGTTGCAGAAACAGCAACGTGGTTGATGTGCTCGCCTAGGGCTGCAGCCAGCGCGTTGGCTTCGGCAACATCTCCGACTGGGGTAGACGTTGCGTGAGCGTTGAGGTGAACGACTTCGGAGAGATCAACTCCGCTATCTTCCAGCGCAAATTTCACAGCGCGGGTAACTCCAGCGCCATCTGGATCCGGTGCAGCAATGTGATAGCCATCAGAGGTTAGGCCTTGACCGGCGATCTCGGCATAAATCTTGGCGCCACGGGCGAGTGCGTACTCAAGTGATTCCAGGACGATAACTCCGCCGCCTTCACCGAGAACAAATCCATCACGATCGGTGTCGTAAGGACGAGAAGCTTTTTCGGGAGCATCGTTGCGCGTAGAGAGCGCCTTCATCGATGCAAAACCAGCAATGGGAAGTGGATGCACTGCTGCCTCGACACCTCCGGTAACAACAACATCAGCGCGACCGGTGCGAATCATCTCCATGGCATAGCCGATGGCTTCGGCGCCCGATGCGCAGGCACTCACTGGGGTATGAACACCAGCTTTAGCATGTAGTTCTAGTCCAACGTTTGCAGCAGGACCATTTGGCATCAGCATGGGAACGGTATGCGGACTTACAGACCGTGGACCTTTATCACGCAGAATGTCATATTGATCGAGCATCGTGATGACGCCGCCGATTCCAGATGCGATAACAACGCCAAGGCGCTCTTTATCGACATCGGGGGAGCCAGCATCTGCCCACGCTTCGCGCGCCGCGATCATTGCAAATTGCTCTGAACGATCTAGGCGACGCATCTCTACGCGCTCCATCACTTCGCCTGGTTCTACTGCTACCCGCGCCGCAAACTTAACTGTGGAAGCTTCGGTCCAAGGCTCATCGAGGAGTCGGACGCCACTCTTGCCAGCAAGCAGGGCAGCCCAAGTACTAGGTACATCTCCACCGAGTGGAGTTGTTGCACCTAGTCCTGTGACTACAACGCGGGTTCTGTTATTCATATTTATATGATTACTCTCTAATTACTTAGAAGCGCCAACGATGAAGTTAACTGCATCTCCGACTGTGCCCATCTTGGTGACTTCCTCATCAGGAATCTTGACGCCGAACTTCTCTTCAGCAGCGACAACTACTTCGACCATGCTGAGTGAGTCAACTTCAAGGTCATCGCTGAAACTCTTTGACATTTCGATCTTGTTTGCGTCAACGCCAGCAACTTCTACAACGATCTCTTTGATCCCTGCAAGTACTTCATCTTGAGTTAGTGCCATTTTTATATCTCTTTTCTTATTTTTTGGATTATTGCTTTGGTAGAGGAGGTAATTCCACGACTTGACCGGCGTAAACCAGTCCAGCCCCGAATCCGATCAGTAGTGCATTCTTGCCATGTAAATCTGGGTGCTCGGCGAGCAGGGCATCCATCGCGAGTGGAATCGATGCCGCCGAGGTGTTTCCGGTGGTCCGGATATCTCGGGCGATGATGACGCTCTCTGGAAGTTCCATCGACTTGGTCAAGGAATCAATGATGCGTTCGTTGGCTTGGTGGGGGATAAAAGCAGCGATATCAGCTGGGGTTAGACCCGACTTAGCGATGATCTCTTTGCCGACCTTGGCGACTTCGTAAACCGCCCAGCGGAAAACTTTCTGGCCTTCTTGATGGATAACCGGCCAAGCTAGAACTGATAGATCCGAACCAGGCTTGTAAGCGATCCACGAGGGAACCATGGCGATCGCTTCGCGGTTCTCAACATCGGAACCCATGGTCGTAGGACCGATTCCAACAGAGTCGGATGGACCAACGATTACGGCACCAGCACCATCTGCGAAGATAAAGGAGGTTGCGCGATCATCGAGATCGAGAAAGTCAGAGATCTTCTCTGCGCCAATAACGAGAACATATTTGGCTGATCCAGAGCGGATCATGTCGTTGGCAAGACCCACGCCATAAGAGAAACCGGCACATGCTGCGCCAACATCGAAGGCCGCGGCGCCCTTGATTTCCAACTGTTGCGCCACTTCAGTGGAAGCGCTCGGGGTTTGATAAGGATAGGTAATGGTTGCAAAGATGATGGTATCGATCTCTTGTGCGCTGATTCCGGCACGAGCGATAGCGATCTTTGAAGCCTTCACGGCCATATCAGCGACAGATTCGTCGGCGGCAGCCCAATGACGGGACTGGATACCGGTGCGCTGTTGAATCCACTCATCAGATGAATCGATGCGATCGACGAGTTCAGAGTTGGGGACCACGCGCGGCGGGCGGTATGCACCGACCGAAAGGATGCGAGCGTTCTGCGTTGGGATTGTAAATTTAAGGGTCATTTATTTGCCACCATGGCTGCGCGCGAATTCGCGAGCACCTTCTATATCGTCGGGGCTCTTGATTGCAAAGAGTTCGATGCCGGGCTGGGCGCGCTTAACGAGACCGGTCAGCGTTCCACCAGGTGCAACTTCAATGACGCCGGTCACGCCTTTAGCGGCGAGAGTCTCCATGCATAAATCCCATCGAACGGGGCCAGATACCTGACCGACGATCCGAGCCATGAGCTCATCACCGCCCGTAATGATGGCACCATCTCTATTAGAAAGCACTGGTGCAACTGGATCGATAACTGTGATCTCACGCGCAGCATCGGCCAATTTGGTTACAGCAGGCTGCATCACGCTCGTATGGAAGGCGCCGGAAACTTGAAGTGGGCGAACGCGCGCGCCAGCGGGGGGATTCTCGGCCAAAAGGGCCAAAGCATCGAGCGATCCAGCAGCGACGATCTGGCCGCCACCGTTCTCATTTGCGGGGGTCAAACCAAGGGCAAGAAGAGCAGCAACTACGATTTCACGCTCGCCACCCAGAACTGCCGACATCCCAGAGTTACTTCCAGTCGCCGCCGCAGACATGGCGCGAGCGCGCACATTAACAAGGGTCATCGCGCAATCGCCATCAAAGCTCTGCGCCAAACTGGCTGCGGTGATCTCACCAACAGAGTGGCCTGCGAAATAATCAA
>CAIPQX010000089.1 GCA_903867285.1 uncultured Actinomycetes bacterium
GGAATATTGACTCCAGGGGGACCCACGACCCCGATCTTGGAAGCGATGGGAGTTACTACTTTCAACGAGCCGCGCGATGTTCGAGAGTTGAAAGATGGCACCGTCATAGATATCGCCGGCTTTACCTTGACCGCTAAGCACGCCCCCGGGCATACCCCAGGCTCAACAATCTTCATTGTGAACGATGAATTTCTCATCAGCGGGGATGTCCTCTTCCAAAACTCTATTGGAAATACCTCCTTCCGCCTGGGATCAAGTCGAGATATGAAGAAGACGCTGCGCAATGTGATTCTTCCGCTCCACGACGACCTAATTGTCCTTCCGGGCCATGGTCCAGAAACTACAATTGGCCGGGAACGCAAGAACAATGACTATCTGCAAGATCGATTCTTAAGGAGTGCCGACTAATGGCAAAGTTTCAAGCGCCTAAAGGGGTGAGTGAATACGTCCCTGATCGCTCGTCACACTTTGACTATGTCCGGAGCACCCTGATCGAATCCGCGGTGGTTGCCGGTTATCAGCTTGTCGAACTTCCCGTCTTTGAAGATACCGAACTCTTCGCCAGAGGCGTGGGCGAGTCGACCGATGTAGTGCGCAAAGAGATGTACACCTTCGAAGATCGTGGAGGTCGCTCCATCACCTTGCGTCCAGAAGGTACAGCAGGTGTGATGCGCGCTGTCATCGAGCACAACTTGGATCGCGGTCAGTTGCCGGTAAAGGTTTATTACTCTGGAGCATTCTTTAGAGCGGAACGTCCGCAGGCAGGTCGATATCGCCAGTTCTATCAAGTAGGTATAGAGGCCATCGGGGTTGCCGATCCACGTATTGATGTTGAAGTAATTGCGGTTGCCGAACGTGCATTTCGCCAATTGGGATTGCAGAATTACCGTTTAGAGATTACCTCGTTGGGTGACTCGTTGACGCGGGAAAATTATCTTGCAGACTTGCGCTCTTACATCTCGGGAGTCAGTCTCGATGAGGAGACGACTGCGCGTGCGTCGTTAAACCCTCTCAGGCTCTTTGATGACAAGCGCCCGGAAGTGAAGGATTTGATGAGTAAGGCACCAGTGTTAATGGATTATTTGACCCCAGAGAGCGCTGCTGACTTTGCCAAAGTGCAAGAGTTGTTGTCGATGATTGGGATCGATTTTGTTGTGAACAATCGCATGGTGCGCGGTTTGGATTACTACACAGGAACAGCATTTGAATTTGTCCACAATGATCTCGGCGCACAATCTGGAATCGGTGGCGGTGGCCGTTACGACGGTTTGATGGCGCAACTTGGAGGACAAGAGTTGTCCGGAATCGGCTTTGGACTCGGGATCGATCGCATTCTGCTCGCTCGAGAGGCCGAAGGGCTAGCGCTTCCAGATGGACTTGGGCTAGATCTATACATAGTGCCTCTGGGCACCGGGGATGAGGCGCTCAAGATTTCCGAGGAGTTACGACTCCGGGGCATCCGCGTTGATCTCGCCTTTGGAGATAAGGCGCTCAAAGGAGCGATGAAGTCTGCAGATAAGAGCGGGGCGAGGTACGCAATCGTCCTGGGGGCCGATGAAATCTCCTCTGGGGTTGTTTCACTCAAAGAAATGAAATCCGGTGAGACTACTTCCGTTACTCTTAGTGCTTTAGCCAATGAATTAATCGAACGTATCGCAAACCTTGGAGAAAACTCTTAAATGTTACGCACACATGATGCCGGTTCACTTGCAAAGTCCGACGTAGGGTCCACCGTTGTACTAGCAGGATGGGTTGCACGTCGTCGCGATCATGGCGGAGTTGCCTTCATCGACCTTCGTGATGCATCGGGAGCGGTACAAGTTGTTATCAAGGACGAGATCGCCGGCGCATTACGCGCTGAGTGGTGCGTTCTCATCACCGGAACCGTCCGAGTTCGCCCAGAAGGAAACGAAAATCCAAATATTGCGA
>CAIPQX010000090.1 GCA_903867285.1 uncultured Actinomycetes bacterium
ACGGCTCGGCTTTTGTTTGCTCACAAGAGACCTTTCTTAGAGTTCAGGGAAGAAGATAGAGATTTCACGATCTGCAGACTCAACTGAGTCAGAGCCGTGCACAATATTCTGTACAACTTTGGTGCCTTGATCGCGAGCTAAATCTCCGCGAATTGTTCCGGGTTCAGCGGTTGTCGGATCGGTTGTCCCGGCAAGTTTGCGAAATCCTTCGATAACGCGATTGCCTTCTGCAACGATAGCGACGATCGGACCTGACAACATGAATTCCACGAGCGGTTCAAAGAAAGGTTTGCCTTCGTGTTCTGCGTAATGACGAACCAAGAGTGAACGATCAGCGTTCATCATCTTGAGAGCTGCGATGGTGTAACCCTTGCGCTCTATGCGCGATACGACTTCGCCCACCAGATTGCGCTTAACGCCATCGGGCTTGACCAAGATCAGTGTTCTTTCCATGGGGGAAGTGTATTCGGTAGCCGTCAAGAGAAAGAATCGAGGCGATTTGAGGGGAAATTTACTCCGTAGGAGGGTTGGCGAGCAGGGAGGCCCTGATCGCCTCACCCTTGCGGCCTATGAGAAAGGCACTCACCCAAAGCCCAGCAAAGAGCGGGCCCAAGAAATACATCGCGGGGACAACTACTCCATATGCAATAAGGCAGAGCTGCCACATCGTCCCTAAATACCAACCGGTCATTTTTTTCATGACGCCTGCCGTTAATAAAATAACCAGCGCCAGAGTCGCTCCCAACGAAAGCGCTAAAGCCCCATGTTTATTCATGGCAATCAAAAGCGCAAAATCCATGACCAAGAATTCCATGACGAGAACTGCGGAGCCTAAAACTCTCATTCGTCGAATCCGGCGATGGAGCGAACAATCGCGCGCGACTCCCCCACTGTTACAACCGATCCCGTTACAACGACCGCAGAAATTCCCTCACTCACCTGATTGATGAGGGTGCACTGCTCCATTGCATAAGTGATGGCCGTGCGCAGGTCTGGCTCTTTGAAGGTTCGTTCTGCTCCGAAAACGGTAAGCGCCAAATCGAAGAGAGCATCCACTGGAAGAGCGCGATCGGATGTGCTCTGTGTAACCACCAAACGATCAATCACGGGCTCTAATTCCTTAAGAACTCCAAGAGCATCCTTTTCGCCAAGAATTGCGACGACTCCAAAGATGGACTCAAAATCGAATTCATTTGCGAGGGTTTGCGCCAGAGCATGTGCACCATGAGGATTATGTGCAGCGTCAACGATCAGGGTCGGATCGCGATAAATGACTTCCAAGCGTCCTGGTGAATCTACGTTGGCAAATGCCTTTCGTACAATCTCGTCATCGAGTTTGACACCAGCAAAAGCCTCGACCGCCGCTAACGCGACCGCAGCATTGGTTGATTGATGTGCGCCATATAGGGGGATGAAAATATCTTCATATAAGCCAAAGACGCCGTTGACCGAAACCAACTGACCGCCAACAGCGAGGTCGCGCTTTGCCACGGAAAATTCCAAACCTTCGCGATATGGAATTGCGGCTCGTTCGACAACGCGCGCAGTTAGTATGGTTGCAACCTCTGGTGGCTGCGCAGCGAGAACTACATGTGACTCTGGTTTGATGATTCCTGATTTGGTAAGCGCAATCTCCTCGAGTGTGTTTCCCAAATATTCCTGGTGATCGAGGCCGATCGGAGTGATTACCGATACCTGACTCTGTACGACGTTGGTGGCATCCCACTCTCCGCCCATGCCGGCTTCGATGACCGCAACATCAACTGGAAACTCTGCAAAGGCTACAAATGCCAAGGCCGTCATAGCTTCAAAGAATGAAACGGGGTGCGGTTGGCGACTATCAACCAAGTCAAAATAGAGCGCGACATCGTTATAAGTCGCAATCATTCCCTCGGGTGGGATGGGCAGGCCATTGATCGAAATACGCTCCAAAAAGCTTTCCAGGTGCGGGCTGGTGAAGCGGCCAGTGCGGTACC
>CAIPQX010000091.1 GCA_903867285.1 uncultured Actinomycetes bacterium
AATTGCGGTGTTCCCGCTCCTAATTTAGGATAATCCCGTTCAGCGAGCGATCTAAAGGGGAAATCTGTGTCAGAGAAATCAACAGCGCAACGTTCACACCGCAAACTGGTATTGGCTGCCTCGATCGTGGCGATTGTCTGGCTATTTATTAGTAGCGCCACTGGCCCACTTTTTGGCAATCTCTCTACGGTGCAGAAGAACGATAATTCGAAGTTCTTGCCCGCTGGCACTGAATCTTCTCGCGCATCTGATGCAATCCTTAAGTTCTCTAAAAATACAATCAACAATCAATTTCCAACATTGATCCTCTTTGAAGGAAAGGTCGACCCCGCAAAAATTGCCTCGGCAAATGTTTTCGTGCAAAGCCTTGTCAATAAAGATTTAGTTGATTCAAATGGTCAGTTGATTAAAGGGGCCGATGGAAAGCCAACATCTATCCCTATTTCGAAATATTTAGCGGCAGGTGCGCAGGTTGCAGCATTTCCGTCCGCCAATAGTGATGCGATATTGGCGAACATTCCGCTCGATTCAGCGTCAGCGGGAGATATCCTTCCTAATAAGAAGCCGGTATTACCAGCGATTGTTACGACAATTCGCTATTACTCAACGATCTATGCGCAAGCAAATGGATTTGTAACGCATACAACGGGGCTTGGTGGACTTTTCGCGGACTTGTTCAGCTCATTCAACGGTCTAGATACCAGTTTGTTACTCGTCACTGGCGGGGTAATCGCACTGATTTTGATCGTTGTTTATAGATCTCCGGTTCTGTGGATCTTGCCGCTTTTGTCAGCAGGCATCGCGCTCACACTAGCGGGCGGCGTTATCTACGAACTCGCAAAGCACAACATCATTACTCTCGATGGGCAGTCTCAAGGAATTCTCTCGGTACTGGTGCTGGGAGCGGCGACTGACTACGCGCTGCTATTGATCGCCCGGTATCGGGAAGAGCTACATATTTATGAATCTCGGACAGAAGCAATGAAGGTCGCATGGCGTGGAGTCGTTGAACCGATTGTGGCATCTGGCTCTACCGTTGCGCTGGGATTGCTCATGCTCTTGCTCTCGCAACTTACAAATAATCGCGGCCTGGGACCGGTCGGCGCAATTGGAATTGTCTGTGCAATGGTGACTATCTTGACCTTGCTTCCCGCGCTACTCGTGATCTTCGGCCGTTGGATCTTTTGGCCGAAGCGACCAAAATTTAATACCGAAGATGAGAAGCTATCTGGCATCTGGTCAAAGGTCGCGCAGTCCACTGAACGCAGCCCCCGTAAATATTGGTCGATTGCGGTCCTGATTCTCGTGCTGTTTACTGCATTTGCACCAACTCTGCATTCCAACGGACTTTCGACCGCGCAGTCATTTACCAAGCGGACCGACTCGGTAATCGGTCAAGAGCAATTGACAACTTATTTCCCTGGCGGCCAAGGCCAACCAACTCAGATTGTTGTGAGCGCTGATAAGGCGCAGGAAGTAACAACGAAGCTGCTCTTGATCAAGGGAGTGAGTCAAGTAGTACAAGCCCCTGCTACCGCGATTGTGGATGGCAAAGAGTTGCTCAATGCCACACTCGCCTTCAGCCCCGACTCAAATGCGGCAATTAAATTGATTGGCCCTATCCGCGCTTTGGTGCATGGAATCGATGCAACGTCAGTGGTGGGTGGAACCTCGGCTGTTTACACCGATATATATGCGGCAACGAGACACGATCAGCGGTTGATCATTCCCGTCATCTTGTTATTGATCGCCATCATCTTGGGGCTCTTATTGCGTTCGATCGTCGCCTCAATTTTGCTATTGCTAACGGTGGTGATCTCTTACTTTGCGACGCTCGGAGCGTGCGCAAT
>CAIPQX010000092.1 GCA_903867285.1 uncultured Actinomycetes bacterium
ACGCAACGTTTCGCGCAACGTTGCACCATCTCGTGGTGCTGCAACATGGAGGGTTGGCACTATGCCGGTCAAAGCAAGATCCCAGATGCCAGGGTGCGAAGGACCATCATCTCCTGTGACGCCAGCACGATCTAAGACAAAAGTCACTCCCGCTTTATGCAGGGCCACATCGAGCAGAAGTTGATCAAAAGCGCGATTCAGGAAGGTCGAATAAATAGCAACGACGGGATGTAAACCTGCAAATGCCATACCCGCAGCAGATGTGGTGGCATGCTGTTCGGCGATTCCTACATCGAAGGTGCGATCTGGAAATTCCGATTGGAATTCATCGAGTCCAGTGGGTCCTAGCATCGCGGCCGTGATTGCGACTACGTCAGGGCGTTCGTGGCCGATTGCAACAAGTTCATTTGCGAAAACTGAGGTCCAGGACGGAGCAACCTTTTTGAGGGGAAGTCCGGTCTGCGGACTGACCTTGCCAACGGCATGAAACTTCTCAGCTTCATCATTGACTGCCGGCGCATGTCCTTTGCCCTTCTCCGTTATAACGTGGACGAGGACGGGACGGCCAAAATTCTTGGCATGAGTAAAGGCGTTTTCCAGCGCTTCGATATTGTGACCATCGACCGGGCCAAAGTATTTGAGTCCGAGATCTTCAAACATGCCTTGCGGGGCGACAATATCTTTAATGCCTTTTTTGACCCCGTGAAGCGTCTCGTAAATAGGTTGGCCAACGACCGGAGTGTGTTCGAGAACGCTCTTTCCCCAGTCCAGAAATTTCTCATAACCGCTCGTTGTTCGCAACGTAGAAAGGTAGGTCGCGACTCCGCCAATGGTGGGCGAGTATGAGCGTTCATTGTCGTTCACGATTATTACTAATGGAAGATCGCGATTGGTCGCAATGTTATTGAGCGCTTCCCAGGCCATTCCGCCGGTAAGTGCTCCATCGCCAACTACACAGACGACAGATCTATTCTTAATTCCCTGCACACTAAATCCACGAGCGACTCCATCGGCCCACGAGAGCGCTCCAGAGGCGTGAGAATTCTCAATGACATCATGTATCGACTCAACGCGGCTGGGGTATCCCGCTAATCCCCCGCGTTGGCGTAAGGTATCAAAACCTTCTTGCCTCCCCGTCAAAATCTTGTGAACGTAGGATTGATGTCCGGTATCAAAGAGAATGACATCTTTTGGCGAATCAAAGACGCGATGGGCGGCGATGGTTAACTCGACGACTCCTAAATTTGGCCCGAGGTGGCCGCCGCTCTTCGAAACCTTTTCGATGAGGAATTCGCGAATCTCGACAGCAAGTAAGTTAAGTTGCTCGTGATTGAGAACCTTGAGATCTTCTGGCCCTTTGATTGCAGGCAGGATCTTGGGGCTAGACATGGCCAGATTCTACGCGCAGAGCTTGCTCTTTGCGAGGCAGATTACAAGCTCTTCTGGGGCCGAATTAGTTGAGCAGGGAGCGAAGCACGTACTGCATGATTCCACCGTGGCGGTAATAATCCGCTTCACCTGGAGTATCGATACGTAGTTGCGCTTCAAATGTGATTTCGCCCGCTTTTACCGTGAGAGTTTTCGGAGATGGACCGCTGTTGAGCGCTTCAATACCCGTGATCTCAAAAGTTTCAGATCCCGTGAGACCAAGACTCTTCGCATTTTGACCATTGAGGAATTGCAATGGGAGCACTCCCATTCCAATCAAGTTTGATCGGTGAATGCGCTCGAAAGATTCCGCGATTACGGCACGTACGCCGAGCAGGGCAGTGCCCTTTGCCGCCCAATCTCGAGATGAACCGGAGCCGTACTCTTTTCCAGCAAGAATTACCAGTGGAATTCCTGCAGCTAGATAATCGCTCGATGCATCGTAGATAGTCGCTTGTTCTCCATTGCGCAAGAAGTTACGTGTGAATCCGCCCTCAACGCCATCGAGTAGAAGATTCTTCAGTCGAATGTTGGCAAAAGTTCCGCGGATCATTACCTCGTGGTTACCGCGACGCGAACCGTATGAGTTGAAATCGATACGCTCGATTCCGTGATCGGCTAGATACTTGCCAGCAGGTGTACCAACTTTGATATTTCCCGCGGGCGAGATGTGATCTGTAGTAACTGAATCACCCAGAATCGCCAAGACGCGCGCACCTGAAATATTAGTGACAGGTTTAGGTTGCCGCGGCATTCCATCAAAATAGGGAGGTTTTCTTACATATGTAGAGTCGCTCTCCCACTCGAAAGTCTTGCCAGTTGGGGTCTCTAAAGATTTCCAGCGGTGATCGCCATCAAAGACGGTCGCGTAATCCTTCTTAAACATATCCGATGAGATACACGATGCAATTACTGCATCAATCTCCTCGGCGCTGGGCCAGATATCTTTCAAAAATACGGCTGTGCCACTCTGATCGTGGCCGATCGGATCGTTCTCAAAGTCGTGGTCCATGGTGCCGGTTAGGGCGTAAGCAACCACAAGTGGAGGCGATGCAAGATAGTTCATCTTTACATCAGGGCTGATACGTCCCTCAAAATTTCGATTTCCGGAGAGGACCGCTGTAACAGCAAGGTCGTTCTCATTGATCGCCTTGCTAATTTCAACTGGAAGCGGACCAGAGTTTCCGATACAGGTAACGCAACCGTAACCAACCAGGTTGAAGCCCAATTGCTCCATATAACCAGTTAGCTGCGCCTTGTCGTAGTAATCGGTAACTACTTTGGAGCCTGGTGCAAGAGTGGTCTTTACCCAAGGCTTAGAACGCAGCCCCTTTTCGACCGCCTTCTTTGCAAGCAGAGCGGCACCGATCATGACCGATGGGTTTGATGTATTTGTGCATGATGTGATTGAAGCAATCGCTACTGCGCCATTAGATATCGATGTCGCTTTGCCGTTGACCGAAACATCAATCGCCGTGCGAGCACTATTCTGGCTGAGATAGGTAGGGATGATTTCGTTGAAGGCTTTTTTAGAGTTGGTGAGCGAGATGCGATCTTGTGGTCGCTTCGGTCCAGAGATCGAAGGTACAACTTCGGCTAAATCAAGTTCTACATACTCGGAGAAACGCGGCTCGATCGCAGGATCGTGCCAGAGGCCATTGCGCTTCGCATACTTCTCGACAAGTTCAATTTGATCTCCACTGCGACCGGTAAGGGTGAGATAGCGGAGCGTCTCATCATCGATAGGGAAGATTGCGCAAGTCGATCCATACTCAGGTGACATATTTCCGATGGCGGTGCGATTTGCCATGGGCAAGGCAACTACGCCTGGACCGTAAAATTCTACAAACTTTCCGACAACGCCGTGTTTACGCAGACGTTCGGTAATCGTCAAAACTAGATCAGTGGCGGTGGTTCCTACAGGTAACTGACCTTTGAGTTTGAATCCGACGACGCGAGGGATCAACATGGAAACTGGTTGGCCAAGTAGGGCAGCTTCTGCCTCAATTCCGCCGACGCCCCAACCCAAAACGCCAAGTCCATTGACCATGGTCGTATGTGAATCAGTACCAACGACTGTGTCTGGGTAGGCGCGGAGAGTCCCGTCTACAGTACGAGTCATAACGACGCGGGCCAGATATTCAATATTTACTTGATGAACAATTCCGGTTCCAGGCGGGACAACCTTAAATTCATCAAATGCGCTCTGCCCCCAACGTAGGAAGCGATAACGCTCCTTGTTGCGTTGGTATTCGATATCGGTGTTCTCTTCAAATGCGGTAGTCGTACCGAATATGTCGGCGATGACAGAGTGATCGATAACTAGCTCTGCGGGGGCAAGAGGATTGACCTTCGAAGGGTCTCCCCCTAAATCAGCAATTGCCTCACGCATGGTGGCGAGGTCGACGATGCAGGGAACGCCAGTGAAATCTTGCATGATGACGCGGCCAGGTGTGAATTGAATTTCAGTGTCGGGCTCAGCAGTGGGATCCCACTGGGCTAGCGCCTTAATCTGACTCGCAGTGATGTTCGCACCATCTTCAGTGCGCAGCAGATTTTCTAAGAGCACCTTGAGGCTGAAGGGGAGGGTAGTTGCGCCCTCCAAGCCGGTGATTTCGAAGATTTCGTAGGAGTTGCCAGCAACATCAAGTGTGCTCTTTGCGTTAAAGGAATTTTTGCTCATCGTGGCTAAATCCTAGCCCACCCTGATAAACCCCTCCCGAAGGAATCCGCTAGGCAGGGATGAAACGCGCCACACACTCGACGTGCTGAGTCTGCGGAAAGAGGTCATAGCCGATTAAATAATCCATCCGATAACCAGATGCGAGGAGAAGCTTTGCATCGCGCGCTAGCGAGGCAGGGTCACAGGAGACGTAGACGATCGCCCTTGGGTGGGTGCGGGTCATCACCGTGATGACCTCTTCACCGGCGCCGGTTCTCGGTGGGTCGAGCAGAATCACATCAGGATCAGAGATCTTGGGTAGGCGAAATTCGACCGTTCCAGGGTGGATCTCGACATTCTTCGCCCCTTTGAAAATCTTCTGGGCATCGCCTATCGCGCGGCGATCAGCTTCGATGAGATGAACCTTTCCGTTCGCGCCGACCTGAGCGGCCATGGCGGCCGTGAAGAGTCCTACTCCCCCATAAAGATCGCAGACCACTTCACCCGCTTGCAGTTCCAATTTTGAGATGACCTCGGCGATGAGAGTTGCGGGAGCCTTGGAATGTGCCTGCCAGAAACTCTGTGGAGATATTTGATAGGTAAACCCATCGACCTTCTCAACGAGCTGCGTCGGCCCAGAAATACTTCTGCCAGCCCTGGTAACACTTACCTGCCCCGTACTTGTCGATGCGACCGCGATGCGATCATCACCATTCCAACGACGCTGCGAAAGCGCAGCCACGTTCATCGCAGAATCTGCGATCACGCAATCGTTGATCTCAATGACATCGTTGCTCCGAGCGCCAAAGAAACCGATCCGGCCAGTGTCCCCGACAGCGAAATCCATTCTGGTTCGCCAATGCAAACCATCAGAGGGTTCAACTGCGAGAACTTCACATTGCACGTCAATTCCCCCCATTCGAGAGAACTGCTCCACGATAACTTGAGCTTTGAGAACCCGCTGATAATCGAGATCTATATGTTGGAAATCGCATCCACCGCATCCACCAGGACGGGCATATTCGCAGGGAGCCGAAATCCGGTGTTCGGAGGGAGTAAGTATTTCAATTGCATCCCCTCGGGCCATTTTGGAGTTAACCGATGTGATCTCGACCAAAGCTCGCTCGCCGGGGATGCCATAGCGCACAAAGACAACCTGGCCCTCAAAACGCGCGACGCAGTGCCCACCATGTGCGATTCTCTCGATATCAACAGTTACCTGCTGGCCAACTACTAAACGTTCACCCGTAGGTACTGCTGCATCCATTGCTCAATTCTATGCTCCTTCGGAGGGGCCCTCGATCCTAACCACGGCCCGAGACTGTGGTGTAAGTTCTTCCCCGTGCATGTAGTCATCATGGGTTGTGGACGCGTAGGTTCTGGCTTATCCAAGGCTTTAGAGGCCGCGGGGCATTCTGTCGCCGTTATTGATCAAAATCGTGAAGCCTTCCGTAGGCTTGGACCAAATTTCAAGGGCCGCACCATCGCGGGAGTTGGATTTGATCAAGATATCCTGCTTGAAGCTGGGATCGAAAACGCCGCTGCCTTCGCTGCAGTCTCCAATGGTGACAATTCAAATATTCTTGCGGCGCGTGTGGCCCGCGAACGCTATAACGTTCCAAATGTCGTCGCCCGTATATATGACCCAGAGCGCGCCGAAATTTATCAGCGTCTCGGAATTCCGACGGTTGCAACTGTTCTGTGGACCACGGATCAGATGATGCGCAGATTGGCACCTGAAGGATCGCAATCCGAATGGCGTGATGCGAGTGGCACCGTTCAACTCTGTGAAGTCGCACTGCACCGTTCTTGGTTTGGCCGCCCTGCACTGCTCATTGAAGAGGCGACAGGTGCGCGCGTAGCATTTATTACTCGCCTGGGCGAAGGTCTAATCCCAAATAGTCACACAGTTTTGCAAGAGGGTGATCTCGTCCATGTCATTCTCATGGAGACGGATCGTTCGAAACTCGATGAGATTCTCTCCCGTGAACCAGAAGTGAATTAAGGCGACCTCATGAAGATAGCAATCGTTGGAGCAGGAAACGTCGGCCGAGCTATTGCTCGTGAATTGATCGAGAATAAGCATCACGTTCTCTTGATTGATCGTGACCCTAAAGCTCTCAAGATGGATACCGTTCCCGAGGCCGAATGGTTATTAGCCGATGCCTGCGAAATCTCTTCGCTCGATAATGCCAAACTCTCCACCTGTCAGGTTCTCGTCGCGGCAACCGGTGATGACAAGGTAAATCTTGTCTCCTCACTTTTGGCTAAGACCGAATATGGCGTGCCACGCGTTGTTGCTCGTATCAATCATCCAAAGAACGAATGGCTCTTCGATTCCTCTTGGGGAGTCGATGTTGCAGTGTCTACTCCAAGAATTATCTCGGCCTTGGTTGAAGAAGCCGTAACGGTCGGTGACGTCGTTCGACTCTTCTCGCTTAAGCGCGGCGGAGCCAACCTGGTTGAGATCACACTTCCTGAAGGTGCCAAGGCATCGGGCCGGACTGTAGGAGAGATTGCATTCCCAGCGGGAAGTTCGCTGGCATCAATTGTTCGAGATGGCCACGTCATTACTCCCCAGGATCAAGATATGTTGATGAGTGGGGATGAATTAATTTTCGTTTCAACCGCTGCTGCAGAGAAACTTCTGAAAGATTGCCTACTCGGTTTTTAATTCCGGCTTCACGGTAGGTACTTTCCGCAATATCAGCCAGGTTCCCCAGGCAACTGCTAAGAACAATGGCGTTCCCATAATTAACCGAGCCGTGCCCAGCCAATTGATGTGATTGGTTCGATAGAGCGGATACTGCACGAGCAAGCGCGATACGAAGAGTGCAACCCAGAGCCATCCCGCTCTTAAGTAAGCCCGCTTTCTTGCCGGTACAGCTCTCCAGGCGAGATTCTCTCCGAGCACTGGTCCGAGTAGCACACCTAAAACCGGCCACCCTGCAATATTGGCAATTGTGTAAATGGATCCATAAATCACATTGATGATCAGCCCGGGGAGATAAAAATCCGCCGCCTTACCCGTGTGACGGGCAAGAAGTGCACAGAAGACAACTCCGATCACCCCAGAGATGGCATGTTGCAAGGTCTCACGTTTTACCAGCCGAGCAATGGCGAATATCAAGGAGAGAGCAACGGCGGTAATCGCAGAGTTGTTGAGGCTATGCGAAATGTTGAAAACAATCAGGAATACGATGGACGGTAAACCACTGTCGAGCAGACCACGAGTTCCGCCGAGAGCGTTTAAAACTTTAGCTTTATCTTCCAGATGGCCGTCATAACTCATTTGGACGCTGTACCTGTCGAACCGAAACCGCCGCTGGCGCGCTCAGAACCTGGCAATTCATCGACTTCGACAAATTGGGCAGCCTCTACGCGCTGAATAACAAGTTGCGCAATTCGATCGCCCTTCTTAAAAGAGATCGCTTCACGTAAATCGTGGTTAATCAAAATTACTTGGAGCTCACCGCGAAATCCTGCATCAACGGTGCCGGGAGTATTGACCATCGATACCCCATGTTTAATTGCTAGTCCAGAGCGCGGATGAACAAAAGCGGCGAAGCCAAAGGGTAGTGCGATAGAAAGTCCCGTTGGCACAAGCAGTCGCTCCCCGGGCTCGATAGTGACATCTACGCGCGTGGTGATATCAGCCCCAGCATCTCCAGGCTTTCCATATTGTGGAAGTGGCACATCGGGATATAAACGCTTTACGAGTACCTCGACGCCCTTCATGGATTGATCTCGAAATCAGGATCTACAAAAGCCAACAACTTCGGGTTTTCACGAATATGATCGATAAATTCCTTAGGCGCTTTCTCCAAGAAGTGAGCCATTGGAACGATGACGTAAAGAGAGCTAGCGCGCACGGCGATGGGACCTTCGAAAGATTCTAGGTGCCCCTGCGCTTCGGCATAAACTTTGCGACCCGATTGTCCAGTGATCTGCGCGGTGATATACAACTTGCTCCCTACCGGAACTGGCAGAACAAAGTCTGTTTCTAAGCGCGCGGTAACAGCCGGCGCGCGGATGAGCCACATTAATTTTCCGAGAGCCTCATCAAATGCGAGCGAAAGCAATCCGCCATGCGCCAACCCTGGTGCACCTTGATGATTGGTGGTCACGGTGAAGATCGCGGTTATGTTCTGCCCCTCGCCGGCATGCGCAACGAGGTGTAAACCTGTCGGATGTAAATCACCGCAGCCGAAACAATTCGCGTAATGAGATGGAATTTGGGTGCCTGGTGCCGGAGCTAATGGATGACGCTCAGGTATCACTGCATCACGTGGTGGAGTGGTGCTCGCTACTCGACTCATGGCGTGAGCCTAACGGATTGGGCTGAGCTAGCGGGTAGCGTTAGGGCATGAGTAAACACTCCGGAATTTATAAGGAGCGATCCCCGTGGCCAATCTGGCTCTGGCTCTTTCTGCTCTTTCTCGCAACCAGTCTCGCCCTCGCTTTTTGGGCAGCGCTCGGCACCCGGTGGGGCTGGATCACTATGCTCGTTCAGCTTCTAGGGTTGCTCTACATCTCACAACGCTCTGTTCTCACCGTTGAAGTGACCACGCAAGAATTGCGAGTAGGAGAAGCGACGATCGAGCGCAAATTCCTAGGCACGGTTACCGCTCTCTCGACTGATGAGATGCGCCAATGGCGCGGTCCGCTCTCAGACCCGGCGGGATATATGGCCCTGCGCTTCTGGCTCTCGCGTGGAGTTAAGGTAGAGATCAACGATCCGAAGGATCCGACCCCTTACTGGCTAATAAGCAGTAAAAAAGCGCAACCGCTAGCGGCTGCGCTTCAAGATAGAGATTAAAGAAACTATTCGCAATCCTTGCAAACAGCCTTGGCGCCTTCACCCTTTGCCAATTGGGAAGTGTGGTGAACGAGGAAGCAACGCGAACAAGTAAATTCGTCGGTCTGCTTTGGAACAACTCGAACAGTCAGCTCTTCGCCAGATAAATCAGCACCTGGAAGTTCTAGGTTCTCCGCGGCATCTTCTTCATCGATATCAACTTGACCTGATTGAGCATCAGCTCGACGGGCTTTTAACTCTTCAAGGGATTCCTCATGAAGTTCTTCATCCGTCTTTCTGGGTGTGTCGTAATCGGTTGCCATGGTGCACCTCCTTCGCGTCTATCTACTACAGAGCGCATCCGCCTCAATGGGGGACGCTGAACTGCCTACCAGGGCGGATAGTGTCTTATAAAGCCCTGTCTTGGCTAATTAACACTCGGCGTGTCGCCTTTATTCCCGAGATTCACGGGAAAGTTTAAGATGTAGCCCTCTTAGAGCAGTCGCAGCGGCTCTTGGCCGCGGGCAATCAACCGTTCAAAGTGATTTTCACGCTTGTCGACAAAGGTAGCAACATCGCTGGTGCTCTTCTTTATATAAGCTGCTAACTCATCGCGCGCAGCCGCGCCCTCACCCGTCAAAGTTTCAAGTTCGAAAATCCCCCAGGCCCGCAGTACGGGAAGAACAACATCTTCCAAGTGGAGCTTCAGATCATAAATGCCGGCGAGAGCAATCTGCACCGACTTACGTCCCCAGCCTGGCATTCCTGCTCCTGGCATCTGGAAGTGAATCAATACATCTTTAATCGCGCACATGGAAGCATTTGGTTCTAACTTGATTGCTGCGGCGATGAGGTTGCGATAAAACAACATATGCAAGTTTTCATCGAGCGCTACGCGCGCCAACATTCCCTCGCAAATTGGGTCATCAGAGATTCGACCGGTGTTGCGATGCGAAATACGAGTAGCAAGTTCTTGGAAAGTTACATAGGCAATGGTGTGCAACATGTCATTTGGGTAAGGCGTTTGATATCCAACTTGCATATGCGCCATGCGCAGATCTTCTAGCTCAATGGGATCTACTCCACGAGTAGCCATCAGGTAATCGCGAAGAACGATTCCATGTCGAGCCTCTTCGGCGGTCCAGCGATTGATCCAGGTATTCCATGCACCATCACGACTCGTCGCGAAGGCAATCTCAGTGTGATACGAAGGCAAATTATCTTCTGTTAAAAGATTGAGGATAAGTGAATCCTGCGCGATTGAAGTAAGTCTTGAATCTTTGGCTTCCCACGCATCACCGTTAAGTGGACCGGCAAAGGTGCGGCCTTCAGACCACGGGACATACTCGTGGGGATACCAATCTTTTGTAGTCCGAATATGGCGTTCAATTTCGACCGCAACAGCAGGTTCTAGATCACGAATCAATCGCATCTGAATCTTGGGATCGATCTGGGCCATTGACTAACTCCTCTTAAGATGTAAAGCAATGGGTGAAAGGTACCCTGCAGACGCTGGTTACTCGCGAGTTAGACGTCCCAACTTTGCCGTTCGCTGTGCTGCCTGGTCGGCGCGCCACGCTTTAATGAGCGCATGGTTACCTGAGAGAAGAACTTCTGGCACTTCCAGACCCCTCCAGGTGGCGGGCTTGGTGAAATTAGGATATTCGACCACGTCGTCGGGTAACGAGTGAGATTCCTCGGTAAGAGATTCAGGATTTCCTAGTACTCCGGGAATTAAACGAATAATCGCTTCCATGGTGACCAAGGTGGCAACTTCTCCCCCACCTAAAACATAATCTCCAATTGAGAGCTCACGCACTCGAACATTGGGAAGCGTCTGGTAGTACTCAGTGACTCGAAAATCAATTCCTTCATAACGGCCGCAGGCAAAGATGAGGTGCTCACTATGCGAAAGTTCTTCGGCCAACTTCTGCGTCAACTTTTCTCCAGCTGGAGTCAAGATAATCAGATCATGGATTGCAGCAGCTGAACCAGCAAGAACTTGATCAATCGCCTTTCCCCAAGGTTCGGGTGACATAACCATCCCGGCACCGCCGCCATATGGGGTGTCATCTACGCTCTTGTGGACCCCATGAGCCTGCTCGCGCAGATCATGGATGCGAATATCAATCAAGCCATTCTCTTCGGCCTTACCGATGAGAGAGAGCTTGAGAGGGGCGAAATAGTCAGGGAATATCGTGATCAGATCAAAGGAGATGTTACTCATCGCCCGCGCCGCTCTCACTGGAGTCATGGAGCTCAAGAAGTCCCTCGGGCGGGAGAACGACAATTCTGCGATTTTCGATGTCGACCTCCGGAACAAATTCAGCAATAAATGGAATCAGAATTTCGCCACGATCGCCCTTGATGGCAAGCAGATCTTGGCCAGGGAGATTGAGAACATCAGTTAACTCTCCAATTTTCAGACCAGATTGAAGTACAACATCGCAACCGATCAATTGCTGTACATGGTATTCATCTTCAAATGCGGCTTCTTCACTCATATCAACGTCAGCGAGCAGCAGCGTGTCACGCACCTTTTCAATTGCAGTGCGATCATTAACTTCCGAAAATTTTAGGAGCAAGATTCCATTGTGATCGCGCGCCGATGCAATGGTATAAGGACCATTTGATTCGGTATCAG